>CAYMTD010000297.1:0-3662 GCA_964393245.1 uncultured Syntrophaceae bacterium | reverse complement strand
TAAACGTGGGCCTTGTGCTTATCAGGATTAGGTCAGTTTTGGGTATCGCCTACAGGGGGAACTGGGACAAGTATCTTAATGTTTTGTATAAGTTTTTTAAGGAAGATTTTATTGACAGCTCACTCACACTGGAAGGGATGAGGGTTGCGCTTAAACGTCATCCTATGGAGAATGGGAAAGAAGCCGCATTCTGGCACCCAATATCTGAAGGAAAATCAGAAAAGGATCGTTTACCAGATTTAAGAAGATGCGACAGGATTCGATGGCCTCGACCAATCATTGAACATTATGGCCAGCCGGCAATCAAATTTTGGGTGAACGAACGGAGGGGGAAAAGAATTTGCCTCTGGTTTGAAGAAGAAGAATATCTTGTTGTCCTGGCAAAACGCCATGGTTACGTCATTCTATGGACAGCTTACCTTGTCATAAAAACACATACGAAAATGAAGTTGAAAAAAGAATATGAGGCATATAAAAAGCTGAAGCCGCCCTTTTGAGACGGCCTCATTACTCCTTCTACACATGGCAGATGAGCTTTTGATGAAAATATCGTATATTTTAGATAAAAAGTTAAGAGTTATTTTTGTTGATACATAACCTTTTGGAATTACATGATATTTAGCCCATTGTTGTTCCAAACGGATTAACAATCTGTGAAATGATTATAGAAAAGGGCAAAGGAGACGGCTCTATTTTTTATAAAAAAGTTCGCATGGATTTCCCTAGCGAAACCCTCCGCGTCCTCAAAGAAAAAGAAGAGAAGCAATATGGCGAATACCGCACCCGCCGCTTGGTATTGGAAGCGTGGGATAGATTAGAACTAAAAGTGTATTGACTCTCAGAGTGATGGATTATTGTTAAAAAGCGATTTTGAAACAAGTTGCCGTAGGTGGGCTCTAAACTAAACCCAAAAATGGAAAAACAGGTTATTTGACTTAAGAGGGAAGAAATATGATAGATTTGTATCTGGGGGGCGCTTTCCACAACAGGCACGAGGTCGAACAATTTAATGAAATATGGATCTTCTCCAAATTAGTTGGTACAGAATTTAGGTCGTTTGATTAAAAGGATGCGATTTTACAGTTACTAAGGGGAGCAGAAAATGTTTTACACCTTATGCGGCGTAGCGGACTTTCGGGTGCTTGAAGTAGGCCCTTACCTTTTGGGGACGGCGCTGGGTGCTCCACAAGTGACCCCTCACGTTTCCCACCATGTCCATTTTGTTGCGCGGACGTCTCCGTCCCACCGCGTTGGTCTTGACATCTTGATTGAGCAACTCCTCTGGGTTGAGATCCGGGCTGTAGCCCGGCAGAAAAAAGAGGCGAATCTGCCGCCGGTGGCGTGCCAGCCATCGCTTCACACGCCTGGACACATGCACTGGATGCTCATCGACGATGAGAAATACTTTGCGTTCCGCATGACGGATCAGCCGCTTCAGGAACACGATAAATACGAAGGCGGTGAACTTCTCGTTGAAGACCATGAAGGCCAGCTTTCCGCGGTTGGTGATGGCGGAGATCAAGTTGCAGCGGAAGCGTTGTCCCGTCCCCGGGATAACAGGAGTTTCCCCTCGCCGTCCGTAGGAGGTGCCGGCTTGATGGTCGAATCGCATCCCCATCTCGTCGCCCCAGTAAATCGTGGCTCCCTGACGTCTGGCGCAGGTCCGGATGGCCGGATACTCTTTGGTCAGCCAGTGCCGCACCGCCTTGGGGTCCTGCTCGTAGGCCCGCCGGAGGGGTTTTTGTGGCGTGAAGCCCCAGTGGTTGAGATACCGGCCCACCGTCCAGACGGAAAGCCGAATGCCGAATCGATGGGCAATGAGATCCCGCACTGCTTCGCGCGTCCAGAGTGCAAACGGCAGCTTGAGTTGGTCTGGACAACAGTCTGTGATCAAACGCACTGTCGTGGCAGCCTGCCAAGGCGCCAATCGAATGACCGAGGGTCGGCCTCGCGGGCGCGACCGAAGACCTCGCATCCCTTTCTCTCGCCAACAGCGGTGCCACCCGTTGATGGATTGCCTGGAAACGCCGAAGACACGGGCCGCTTCCGCCTGAGACATCCCTTGGCAAACGGCATGGATAATGCGACGGCGAAGAGCGTCCTGGGCGAGGGGAGACAAACATCGGGTATCCTGTCTTTTTACGCTATAAAATATAGCACATACTCTTCAGCATGTCAAATATTTTATGCTCTGATTAGTAAGTTCTGATGTCTCTTAGCGCCAATTTGGATAGTGAGAAAATGAGGATACATCCCGTTGTTAAAAATCATCTCGTTAAAGCAAGGAGCGGGTAAGATGAAAGTTATTGCAGATACCTCTATTTTAATCCACCTCGCGGCTATCGGAAGGTTTTATTTACTAAAACAGCTCTTTGGGGAGATAATAATTCCGGAGGGTGTTTACACGGAAGTGGTAGTCGAGGGCTGGGGTCTCCCTGGTTCGTTGGAAACTTCAGAAGGTACAAGAACGGGTTTTATAAGAATGAGTAAAGCAATGGATAAAGAAAAAATCAAAGAATTCTCAGAAAAATATAAAGTGAGTACGGCTAATGGTGAAGTTATTCAACTGGCGAAAGAGCTAAATGTTCAGATTGTATTAGCCAACGAGGAAGAAGTTAGGGATGCAGCCCGAGAAGCTGGTTTTCAGGTAAAAGGCTGCTTGGGCGCGCTGGTAGATTCAGTGAAAAACAAGATTCTCTCTCCTCGGCAAGCCATCCAGGATATTGATAATTTAGTTGCGTCGGGTTATCGGATAAGCGATGATATAATTAACGGATTGAAAGAGACTTTAAGGAGGTGGGCCGGATGAAAGCTTCCTTAATGATACCGGAAAGGATAAGAGAGAAATTTCTGAGGGAAATACTGGATATGTATTCAAAAGGTGAGTTGGCAGCAAGCAGAGCCTCGCAGATGCTTGGTATACCCAGAGCTGCTTTCTATAGCCTATTGGCTGAAACAGATACCCCTCTCCCGCAAAAGCTTAATAACAGCATCAGGAAAGAGTTGGAAGAGTCATTGAGGTAGTTCCTGATAGAGTGTAAGGTGAGACATGGAGAAATCCTGTATTCTTTTTGTTAAGAGTATAAGATGAGTCAATGAATAAAGGGACCTCCCATAAATTCATAAAATTATAACTCCACGTCGAAACCTTCCGTGTCCTCAAAGAAAACAAGTTTGAAATGTCATGGGATTTTCTGCCTTTTACAGGTAACCTACTTTAATGTAGACTACTTTCAAGAAGACAAAGGAGGTATCTTGGCGAACTTTCAAAGGACTGAAGCCTTTCTTTTACCATCTCCCATTAGGATCACCGCCAGGAAGGCAGCGATCAGGGCCATCACCGCACCGAAGGAGAAGGCCCACTTGACGCCTATTGCCTTCCAGATCAATCCCATGAGGAGGCTTGCGGGTAAGGCGGCCATCCCCATGCAGAAGTGATAGGCCCCGTAAGCGGTCCCTCTCTTTGATTCTTCGACCAGATCGGCCACCCAGGCCCTTTCCGTCCCTTCAGCGAGACCGTAATAAATGCCGTAGATGAAGAAGAGAAGCCAGATGTGGTAGCCCTTGGAAGCAAAAGCAAAACCAAGATAAACCAGCGCATAGGTTGTCCAGGCGAGAATCATCACCTTTCTTCTTCCGATCCTATCAGAGAGGGACCCCCC
>CAYMTD010000296.1:0-3682 GCA_964393245.1 uncultured Syntrophaceae bacterium | reverse complement strand
ACCCTTTTGTAGAATTCCTCTTCCTCCCATATTTTCATTTCGATGCGCAGGGCAAGGAGGGGGGGATGAAGAATCCTTACATTTCTAAATTTTACAATATTCTTTTCTGTAGTCACAATCCAATCTACCCCTTTGCTTTCTTTTTCAATGGCGACCAGATCTTTGGAAGTAAAGCGATGGTGATCCGGAAACATCATCTCTCTAATAATCTCCACCCCACATTTTCTCAGGAGAAAAGAGAAATACGCGGGGTTGGCGATCCCAGATACGGCGAGAGCCTTCTTGCCTTTTAAAACTCCAAGCCCCACCTCTGTTCCGTCGGAGCCGATCAACCCAGAAGGTTCGTAATGGCTATGAAAGATAGGCGGGGAGGGATGAATTTCCCGAAGCAGTTTCTCGAGGGGACGACAGCTTTCGGGATCCTCAACCTTTGTGATAAGAAAGAGATGAGCCCTCCGAAGATGTTCTAAGGGTTCCCTCAGGACTCCTCTCGGTAAGAGATGGTTGTCTCCAAACCCGATCCCTGAATCGATGAGCAGGATGTTCAAGTCTCGATGGAGTTGGAGGTGTTGATAGCCGTCATCCAGGAGCACCCCTCGAATATTGAACCGTTGAAGCGCCAACTGGCCGTTTGCGAAGCGATCCTTTCCGATGAGGACCGGGATCCCCTTTAGGGTTTTGGCCATCTGAAAAGGCTCATCGCCCGATTCCTCTGGTGAGAGGAAAAGCTCCTTCCCGTCACTCATCAGGGGGCCGGAAGGCCTCTTTCCCTTATAACCTCTACTCAAAATGGCTGTGGCGATGCCCCGGTGCATCAATTCTCTGGCCAGCATGATAACCAGAGGTGTCTTTCCGGTTCCGCCCACGGTGATATTCCCAACGCTGATCACCGGGCAGGAGAGGACCTTGGATCCGCAGAGGCCAATCGAATAAGAAAAAGCATTTGCGCGGACAATCCACCCATAAAGAATCGAAAGAAGCTGGAGGGGGAAAAGAAGCATCTTCACCCAGAAGGGCTTCTCTTTTTGATAGAGAAGGCGATCCAATCGACGAGTCATAGTAAGTAAGCGATGCAAACTCCGTAACTCAAGGCTTCAGCCTTGATTCATCAACCCTAAAGGGTTGAGTTACAGAGCAGAGAAATTCAGCGATACGGCAACGCCCCTAAGTGAGGAACCGCCGAATTTCTTCAAACGTCCTTTCTGTGGCGCCCTGATGTTTCCGGAGGAATTGATAGCCCCTCTCGCCCATCTCTTTTCGTGCCTTTTCGTTCTTGAGAAGACGTCTGAGGTGGCTTGAAAGATCCTCTACCCCATTGACCTGGATCGCTCCTCCCTCTTCCACCAGCCGACGAGCGATCTCTGAGAAATGGAACATGAAAGGTCCGAAGAGGACGCATTTCTTAAAGAAGAGAGGTTCAAGGGGATTGTGGCCTCCCACAGGGACGAGACTTCCACCGATGAAGACCAATGTCGCGAGACTGTAGAGGCTCATGAGCTCCCCCATGGTGTCGAGGAGAATGACCCCGGGCTGTCTTTCTTGACTTCGCTGGGTTCGGTTCATGGACAATTCGGTCCTTCGCCTCCACGAGGGGGACTCCTTTTGCAGCATTCGCTCCACCTCCTCCAGCCGGTTGAGATGGCGCGGGGCAAGAATAAAAATGAGATCGGGAGCGACCTGCCTCAATTCCCTGCTGAGGCTCATCAGCAATTCTTCCTCCCCCGAGTGAGTGGAGCCTGCAATGAAGACGGTCTCCCTTCCGTGAAGACCGAACGATTGGGCCAACCTGGTGGCTGCCTCTTGTGTAAAGGAAGGCAGGGCCTGATCGAATTTCAAATTTCCCACAACCTTCGTTTTATCGGGTGGGGCACCGATCTTAATGATTCGGTCTTGATCTTCATTCGTCTGCATCAGGAAGAGGGAGACATATTTGAGAGATTTTTCGAATAAGAATCTGAACAAGAGGTACCCTCGAAAAGACTTCTCGGAAACTCTTCCGTTGAAGAGGACGATGGGAATTCCCTTTTTCCCGCAGGCTCGGAGGAGGTTCGGCCAAAGCTCCGTCTCCGCAATGAGGAGAAGCGCGGGCTGAATCCTCTTGAGGACCCTTCCGAGGATGAAGGGATGATCAATGGGAAAAAAGAGGACACGATCCGCCTCGGTCAACTGGCCCTTAGCCGCGTCGTGTCCGGTAGAGGTCATGGTGGTTAAAACGATTTTGCGGTGAGGGAATTCTTTCTTGATCCTCCTCAGGAGGGGAATGGAGCAAAAGACCTCGCCAACGGATGCCGCGTGAATCCAGATGGGACTTTCAAAGGGCTCGATCCCTAAGAAGCCCATTCGCTCGATCAGGGATTTTCTGAGCCTTTTTTGGAAGAAGCCTTTGACGAAGAAATAAGGGGCACAGAGGACAAGTAAGAGAGTGAGGAGGGTGTTGTAGAGGAGATAGGTCATAGATGAGGAACAATCTCCTTCACCCTTCCCGTCTCCCCACGGGGGAGAGGCCGGGGGGGATGGGGTTAAAATAATGGTCTGCCTGTTCAGTCAATTCATTGAGGCGATTTTCCAAGAGGAGCCTTTTCTCTTCCAAATGAGCACGAGTCCCCTTGGGGTCCACCTGGATCGGTTCCCCCCAGATGAAAACTCCTTTTGAAAAAGGATAGGGGAAAACGAAACGATCCCAACTGTTAAATACAATCTTCCTGGAGGCACTGAAGGTCACCGGCACAATGGGCCTTCCCGTAATTCTGGACAATTCGATGGCTCCGATCTGGGCCTTCTGACGTGGCCCTTTCGGGCCATCCGGTGCAATCACAATATCCGATCCGTTCTGAAGGGCCTTAACCATATTCTTGAAGGCGGAGACCCCCTTGCGTGTGCTTGAACCCACGATGGGATGGTGGCCAAGCAATTTCCCTGCCTTGCCCATAATTTGGCCATCCCGATGCGAGGAGATGAGGAAACTCATTTTTTCCCCTCGATAAGCCCAGTGCATCATGAGAAGCCTCGAGTGCCAGAAGGCCATGATAAAAGGGATTCCTTTTTTCCACAGTGATTCCGGGATTTCAGAGTTGATCACTTCCGTACGTACGGCTCGTCCCAGGATCCTGATCGTCCAATAGGCAAGCCAGGGAACCAGCCAAGCCACTAATTTCTTTCTTAGAGGTTTGAGGAACATCCTTCCGAATTGCGGATTGCGGAATTAAATCCGAAATCCGAATTAAAGCTCGTGGGTAGGAGCAACTTTAGTCACCCTGATTTCGGGAGGCCGAAACCTTCCCTACCCCAGAGAATATAAAATTCCAGGTCACAAATAACCAATTCCGAACAAATCCCGATCTCCAATTTCCAAATGACCAAAACGACTTACCATGGAATTTTGAATTTGGAAATTTGGAATTTGTTTGTTATTTGGTGCTTGGGATTTGATGCCTGTTATTTTCCCTATGCCCTATGCTATTCATTAGTAGATCTTTTTTACTTTCGCTTCTTTCCAGAGTCTCAGTCCGTCATCCTTGAATTGAAGATCGTAAAGCCGTCGATATTCTCCATTGAGAGCGACCAATTCTGCATGCGTTCCCTGCTCCACAATCTGACCGTCAGAGAGGACGATGATCCGATGGGCACTTCGGATGGTGGAGAGACGGTGGGCGATGACGAAGACCGTTCTTCCCTTCATCAA
>CAYMTD010000295.1:0-3697 GCA_964393245.1 uncultured Syntrophaceae bacterium | reverse complement strand
TTTCATGGGTTGTTTCAGGGTCTCTCAAATGGCCTTGTTTTGTGAGATGCTGAACCGAGTTCAGCATGACACGGGGAAAAGAAACCTGTTCTTGAAAAACCAGATAAATATCAAAAACTCTAATAAAATCAGCGGCGCTTTTGAAAATACTCGACCAATTTGTACAGCAGTATCCCTCTATGTCTTCAATCTCATTTCTAAATAGAGATTGCTATTTTTATATATAATTCAAATCTAACACCTTATTTGCAGAGACTATTTTAAAATCGTTCCCAAAGCTTGAGAAGATGAAAGAACTAAAAAATAATATTACTAATTGGATAAAATCATCGAACTACGATATTAAAACAGCAGATCACATGCTGAAGACCAGAAGGTATATTTACGTTTTTTTCATGTGTCATCTTTCGGTGGGAAAATTGAAAGCGTTATATGAAGCAGACCTAAGAAAAATTCCTCTAAAGACCCACAATCTGATCTATCTATCCAAGACGATCAATTTGAAAGTTCCTGAAAGTCATCTTCAAATCCTTGAATCCCTTAATGACTTAAGCATTGTAACGAGGTATCCGGAGGACATAGATTCTCTTCAATCCTCTTATGAAAGAAACTCTTAAACAGGTTTTCATCCTCCTTGAGCGCTTCGAATGCAACATCTCAGTTTGGCTTGACAGGAATCCATTTTCATGTAATATGATATTACCATTATGATAATGCCATAATGGTAATAGATTAGTCTGAGGTCTCCAATGGGTAACCCATTCTATCTGCAAGAAGTTCCAGTGGGCGCGCCTTTTTGCAACAGGACGAAAGAGCTAAAAGAACTGCAAACTTATGCCGAGGCAGGGGCCAATGTGGTGCTCTTCTCCCCGCGCCGTTATGGAAAAACGTCCCTGATCAAGAGAGTTCAGAAGAAGTTAGCTGATAAAGGCTTCGTTACGATCTTTGCCGATTTCTTTGGCGTCGCCTCTGTAGACGATGTAGCTGCAAGGCTGGCTAAAGCGGTTTTTGTAGTTACCCACAGCAGGGAACCACTCTGGAAGAAGGCACTTCGGACAATACGGTCCTTCCGTCCTGTATTGAAGCCAGACCTTGAAGGAGGAATCTCCCTTAGTGTCGAGCCATCCTCTGCTGGGAGAAGCGGCTTAGGCCTTCTTGAGGAAACGATGGATTCCCTGGGGGAGTTCATCAGTTCCGAAAATACCCGCGCCCATATAGCTTGTGATGAATTTCAGGAAATCGTTATCTTGAGAGAGGCGTTACAGGTGGAAGCAGCGATGAGGACTCGCATCCAACAGCAACGGGCTTCATATTTCTTCATCGGTAGCCGCCGGCGTGTTCTTCTTGGGATCTTTAATGAGCGACAACGCCCTTTTTTTCAGAGTGCTATTAACTACCCACTGAAGACACTACCCCCTCAGGAGTTGGTGGAATTTATCAAAGGGCAGTTCACAAGAAATAAAAGGAGATGCAGTGCGGAATTGGCACATAAACTGGCTTCACTGGTAGGATACCACCCTTACTATTCTCAAAAATTAGCCTTCTTTGTTTATGAGCTTTCGGGAACCGTCACAGAAAAGGTGATCCATCAGGGGATTGAAAAGCTCATTTTATCCGAAAAGCCTGTATTTGAAGCTCTTACTCAGCCACTTGCTCCTCATCAGCGTCTTCTTTTGCAAGCCTTAGCTAAAGAGCCGACACAGAAGCTTTTGGCGAACGATTATATCCGAAATCACAGGCTTGGGTCTGTGGGAGGCGTGCAGCATTCGGCAAGGCAAATGGAAGATCTGGATTTGATAGAGAAGGATCAAGAATCAGGCCTTTGGAGGCTCGTAGATCCAGCTTTTGCCATGTGGCTGAAAATGCAGACAGAGGAAAAGGTATAAGATTTTCGATAAACTTGATCATCACATTTAAGGGGCATCGATATCATGAAAAATCTTCTACTCGAAAAAGTTGAATATAAGATTGAAACAACAGACCTTGGGGTGTGGCGGAGGTTTGTTTATCCCAACGGAACCTACTTTGCCGAATTCAAATCTCACGTCACTTTCATGGGGCTGCCTTTTTTTCATTATACCCGTGGCAAATGTCCAGAAACAGGCAGGCGGATCATTGCGAAAGGAGTGATCGCCATAGGAAGGCTTGCAACAGGAATCATAGCCATAGGCCATGCCTCGTTCGGTCTTATTGCCATCGGTCAGCTTGGACTTGGAATTCTTTTGGGTCTGGGACAGGCTTCAACGGGGTTTTATGCAATTGGACAACTGGCTTTGGGTTTGATGTTTGGCCTGGGGCAATTCGCCACAGGACAAATCGCCATTGGCCAATTTGCCTACGGGAAATACGTATTAGCTCAGTTAGGCTATGGTGACTATGTCTGGAGTATGAAAAGAGCTGACCCAGAGGCAGTGAAATTCTTCAAGTCATTTTTAGCCAGATTCATGTCATAGTCCCTGAATAAAGCTTATTGCCCATCTCCATTCTTCTCCTTCAGTCCTATAGATTCAGTTGAAAATCTGGCTTCGATGTGATAGGTGTAACAACGACCCATGAGGAGAGCTTTATGTTGCATTTAAAAGAAATCAGGCTGAAATCAGACCAATTTCCAACGAAGGACCATTACCCCTTCAATCTTGATGCTCTATGTCAAACACCCAAGATAGAATTTTCCTCTCCAGTCACTTTTTTCGTTGGAGAGAACGGATCGGGTAAATCAACCCTCTTAGAAGCGATGGCCAGAAGGTGCCAGATTTACATCTGGCGAGGAGAAGAGAGAACCCGCGCTGTGATTAATCATTATGAAGAAATGCTTTTTCTCTATGTTGAGGTCCAATGGACGGATGGTATTGTCCCCGGCTCCTTCTTCTCATCCCAGATCTTTCGTAATTTTGCCCAACTCGTAGATGAATGGGAAGCTGACAATCCTGGACAGATTGACTATTTCGGTGGGAAATCTCTGTTAACCCAGTCTCACGGCCAATCGATCATGTCTTTTTTTAACTCTCGCTACAAGATCAAAGGGCTCTACCTCCTGGATGAGCCAGAGACAGCGCTTTCCCCAAGGACTCAATTGGAGCTTCTCAAACTTCTTCGGGAAATGAGCAGATTGGGCCACGCCCAATTCATCATCGCCACCCACTCCCCCATTCTTCTATCATGCCCAGGATCGATGATTTACAGCTTCGATTATATCCCTATAAGAGTCGTTTCTTATGAGGAGACAGACCATTATCAGATTTATAAGAGATTTATGGGAGATCCCGGGAAATATCTGAAAAATAAAATCTAAAATCAAAACCGAGGTCTTGAAAGGGGCAAACCATGATCTTGAACCTTGCACTGAGCTGGATTCACCACTCTTCTGAAATCTGATTGACCCCATGGGCTACCTCATCGGTGTTTTTCTCATCCTTATTTCAGGCAGTTGCTTTGGAACACTTGCCCTCTTTGCTCGACTTGCTTATGAGGACGGGGTCACACCGATCACCCTCGTCATGGGTGGCATGATGATTGTCGTGGCGGTTATTATTCTCGCAAGAAGTGAGGCGCCCACGGCTTAGCTCACCCCCTGCCTCGCCCTCCCCCTTAAAAGGGAGGGTAGGGTGAGGGGTGTCATTCGAGTGATTCATGAGAAAATAGATGGACTATCGAAAACCCGCCCTTCTGGTGACAACGCTTGGTAGCTTTCTGATCC
>CAYMTD010000294.1:0-3709 GCA_964393245.1 uncultured Syntrophaceae bacterium | reverse complement strand
TATACCGATTCGAAAGCATGGCCGCAGCGATGATCGCCGAGTCCTTGATCTTCACACCATGATGAACCTCATAGCGTTCCTTGAGCCCCCTCAGGATGGCAATGGTATCTTCCACGGTAGGCTGAGCCACATAGATTGGCTGAAATCGACGTTCCAGGGCTGCGTCCTTCTCGACATGTTTTCGGTATTCATTGAGTGTGGTCGCTCCCACACATCTCAGCTCTCCTCTGGCCAGGGCCGGCTTGAGCATGTTTGAGGCGTCAATCGCCCCTTCGGCTGCCCCTGCACCCACCAGCGTATGGAGCTCATCGATGAAGAGGATGATATTTCCCGCGGCTGCATTGATCTCTTTGAGCACCGCCTTCAGCCTCTCTTCAAACTCCCCCCGGAATTTGGCCCCAGCAATCAGAGCTCCTAAGTCAAGAGCGACCAGTCTCTTATTCTTCAATGTCTCCGGGACATCTCCTTTCACGATCCTCTGGGCCAGTCCTTCCACAATCGCCGTCTTCCCAACTCCAGGCTCCCCGATCAGGACAGGATTGTTCTTCGTCCTCCGGGAAAGGACCTGAACGACTCGACGAATCTCATCATCCCTCCCAATGACCGGATCGAGTTTCCCCTTTCTCGCTTCATCCGTGAGATCTCTGCTATACCGTTTTAAAGCCTGGTATTTCTCCTCTGGATTCTGATCCGTGATTCGGTGAGGTCCCCGGATGTCCTGGAGCACCCTGAAGATCGCATCCTTCGTCACCCCATTTCTCTGGAGGATCTGTGAAGAGGCGCCCCGCTTCTCATCTGCGACGGCAATGAGAAGGTGCTCTGTTGAGAGGTACTCATCCATCAACCTCTCTGCCTCTTTCCAGGCTGCGTTCAAAATCTCATTGAGCCGGCTGGAAAGGTAGACCTGCCCTGCTCCCCCACCCGTCACCTTTGGAATACGGTTGAGCTCGCCTTCCAGTTGGGAAAGAATCAAATCGGTATTGGCACCCAGTTTCTGGAGAATCGGGATGACGATCCCCTCCTTCTGCTCCAGAAGGGCGAAGAGAAGATGTTCGACATCGATCTGTTGATGATTTTTCCGTTCTGCAATGGCCTTGGCTTCTTGCAGAGCCTCTTGAGCTTTTAAGGTCAATTTATCTATTTGCATTTTATTGAACTCCTCTTTTGATTTTCCCCCTTAAGATAATCATCTCCCATGGGTTTGGCAAACGAAAAATGATCCACCGCCTCCTCTTTGCGGCTTCGTAATGCATTGAAATAATTATAAATTATGACCTCAAGGCGTCAGCCAGGCGAGCAAATTCTTGGATCGTAAGGGTCCCCGGCCTTCTCCCCGGCTCGATGCCAATCTTTTCGATCCTCTGCTCTATATCCTCTGGAAGGGGAAAATCGGCGTGTCTCAAAGCATTGACCAATCTCTTTCTTCGATAACCAAAACAACCTTTCACAACCTTCTTAAACCATCCTTCCTCCTCTGGCCTTACGAGGGGTCTCTTCTTCCAGGTCAGATGGACGACGGCTGATTCGACCTTGGGAGGAGGAAAGAACGCAGAGGGCTTGATATAGAACGGAATAGAGAGATCTGAAACAGATTGAATGAAGATAGACAGAGGGCCGTAATCCTTTCCTCCGGGGGGGGCGATCATTCTTTCCGCAACCTCCCGCTGAAGCATCAGGGTTAGACTGGAGAAGCGGTCTCTCGATTCGATAAAACGAAAGAGCAGGGGTGTTGAAATCTGATAGGGAAGATTGGCAACCACCTTGAGCCTCTGTGTCACTTCGTCGCCCAGCTGATGGAAATCCATTTCGAGAACATCTCCCTCGATCACCGTAATATTCGCAAAGACCTCCGTTTTCTCCTTGAGAAGTCTCACCAATTTCCGGTCAATCTCCACGGCAACCACTTTTTTGACCTCACGGGCAAGGGCAACGGTCATCTCTCCCGATCCCGCGCCGACCTCCAGAACCACATCGTCTTTTTGGAGTTCGGCTGCACGGATCACCTTTCCCAAGATATTTCGGTCGACCAGGAAATGCTGACCCCATCGCTTCCGGGGAGTGACACCGTACTGGGCGAGTTCTTTCCTGATTGATGCCATCGCAATTGCTTAATGGAAAAGATTTTCTGCTAAGTCCAAATCACCTGCCTACCGGCAGGCAGGTGAACGCTAAACAAGTGCCGACTCGCTTCGTGCCAAATGGCTTCAAGGACCAAAACCGAGATCCCGAAATGCATTCGGGATGACAAAAAGAAGAATTCTATAATTGTCATGCCGAACTTGTTTCGGCATCTCGTCTCTCAGTTCGGGTTTCTTCTGAAATCCGACCTTCGACGCTCGGGATGAGTCATCAGAGGGGCATGTTGGAGAACGCATTTAATGACAGATCAGCCCTAATCCCTTTCTTCAAATATTCATATCCTACCACGCCGACCATGGCAGCGTTGTCTGTACAGAATGAGGGTGAAGGGATGTAGACAGCAATCTTTCGTCCCGAAGCCTCGTCCTTCATTCTTTCCCTGAGGAGGCGGTTCGCCGCCACCCCTCCAGCCAAGACGATTCTTTTCAATTTTTCATGCTGAGCAGCTTGAATGGTCTTTTTCACGAGCACCTCAACAACCGCCTCCTGAAAACTTGAGACGATATCATTAACCAGCTCCGCTGGATACGCTCCCGGTGCTGGAGGATGTTTTTTCACATAATTGACCACCGCTGTCTTGATTCCACTGAAACTGAAATCGAAAGAATTCTTCCCGAGGGAGGGTCTTGGGAATTGAATGGCCTTTGGGTTCCCCCTTTTGGAAAGTTCGTCAATCACCGGACCTCCCGGGTATCCCAGGCCTAAGAGCTTGGCGACTTTGTCAAAGGCCTCTCCTGCCGCATCATCCCTCGTCTGCCCTAACCTCTTCAGCTTCCCAAATCCATCCACTCGAAAGAGTGAGGTGTGGCCACCGGAGACAACCAATCCGATGAAGGGGAACCTCGGAGCTTCCTTCTCAAGAAAAATAGCCGAGAGGTGGGCTTCGACATGATTGACCCCAACCAGGGGTAACCCCGAAGCAAATGAGAGCGACTTGGCAAAAGATAGACCAACGAGAAGAGATCCTACCAAGCCAGGTCCCTGCGTCACGGCAATCCCGTCGATCTCTTTGAGCGTCAAGGCTGCTGTCTCCAGCGCCTCTGTCACCATCGGGACAATCATTTCGATATGCCTTCTGGATGCCAACTCTGGAACGACCCCGCCATATTTTTGGTGAATGGAGACCTGGGAGGAGAGCACATTGGAGAGGATCTTCCTGCCATTTAGTACCACAGCAGCTCCTGTATCATCACAGGATGTTTCGATAGCCAGCACTTGCATGCGTTTACCCATTCCTTCCTCTGCCGATAAAAAGATACCGCAAAACCCTATCGGATGCAAAAGAATTTCCCGATATAAAAAATCCTTGACGGAAAAAAGGAGAGATCTTAATCTATTTTTATAATATGATGAATTCGTAAAAAAGTTGTCATTCCCGTGAAAACGGGAATCCAGAGGAATTCTAACTATCTAAAAAGACAGGATTCCTGCCTGCGCAGGAATGACAGAAAATGGCGCCTTCAGACTTTTTTACGAGACCATCATAATATGGATTATCCTAAATTCTCCATCATTATCCCTGTGTTTCGTGAGGCGGAGAGGATCAACGGTTTGATCGATCACCTGAGAC
>CAYMTD010000293.1:0-3715 GCA_964393245.1 uncultured Syntrophaceae bacterium | reverse complement strand
GGTCGTTTAGATACGCTTCGGCAAGTTTTATCCTTGCCGGAATGTTCTTTGAATCTATATCAACTGCCTTCGTATAGGCTTCCATCGCTTTCTCCTTTTTCCCCCAGAGCAAATAGAAGTCTCCTAAGTAGAGGTGAGACGAGATTCTCTTTGGATCGATCTCAATTCCCTTCAGAAATTGTTTTTCTGCCTCCTCCATCTTCCTTTGAGAGACGTAAAAATCACCCAGAGTGATCCAAGGTTCTACCTCCCCGGGGGCAATCTTAGTTGCCTCGACGAATTCACCCTCAGCCAAATCTGCTCTTCCTGTTCGTCGATAAAAGTCAGCCAGGGCGTACCGGGCTCTTGTCGATTTTTCATCGGCCTGAAGGGCCTTTTTAAGTGTCTGCTCTGCGCTCTCCGCATCCTTCTTCAACATGTAGAGATTGGCCAAATGGAGATAGGCCTCAATCTTTTTGGGGTCTTGCTCGATTGCCTTCTTAGCTTCAGCAATGGCTTTATCCAAGTCCTTTTCAACCAGATAAACCGAGCTCATCAACAGGTGACCTGAGGGATTGTTCGGCTCTTTTTCAAGGACCTTCTCCGCCTGTTCTCTGGCCTTGGGATTGTCCCTTGAGAGAAGATAGAGGTTGCCCAACTGAATGCGGGCATCTACCAAATCCGGATTCAGTTCAAGGCTCTTCGAAAGCTCGGAAAAGGCCTCTCGAAACTGCCCCGTCCTCAGAAAAGCCAAACCCAACTTGTGGCGGGCCGTCGCATGATTCGGGTCGATCTGGATGACATTTTTATATTCGATGATCGCTTCTCTGAGCTTGTTCTCCGAGAAATACTTCTCTGCCCTCTTCCAGTGTCGCTCCTTCTTCGCCTCCTGGCTGCATCCTGATAGCCCACAAAGAATGAAGCAGAATAGAGTCAGCACGACCATGCCGATTTGTTTTTTAGACCAAGGATTCATTCTATCTTCTCCTCTTTATAAAGAACGATAGTCCCCTATCCATCTAACCCAAGAGAAATAATTTTTAATCGAATGAAACAGTCTTCTATCGCCAGTGAAGAAATCGCACTTTTGTTTCTTAGCCAAAGCCATGTATGCACAGTCATAGGGGGATAAGCCGTATTTCCTCGCCATGGTGAATGTGCTTTCGATGAGTCCATCAAAGCTCCTGAGTTCAATCCCCAGCGAGGTGAGGTAGGTTATAACTCGATATCCGATGGCTTCTTTTATTCTTTTTCTGTTGATTGCTACGTTGATAGCGTTCACAATCTCATAAGGGAAAAGCGTTAATGAAACAAGATCAATTTTCCCGTCGATGAAGTCTTCGAGAAGAGCCGTCGACGCACTGGTAGCTTCCTCGTCTTCAAATTGCCATTTTAAAGCAACGCTTGCGTCAAGCACGGCTATCATGACGAAAGGTCCTTTCCTTCCTCGCCTCCCTTACCCATTCGGCGGAGTCTTCCCTAACCTTTCCAATTCGATTTCGAAGCTTCAGGATTTGTTTCATGAGCTTCCTTCGTCGAAGGTTCTCCTGATCATTTTGGATAACCACATCAAGAGCCCTATCCATAGCCTCTGTATCTGTTTTGACCTTGAGAACCTTTTTGGCTCTATCGATCTTCTCCTGATCCAACCTCAAATGCTTATACCTTAACATTCGAAATACCTCCGAAATACCCCCTTGTCCCATGTACATAATCAAATTATCATGTACATCATGTTTTGTCAACAAAAAGTAAGGTTCCATTTCTCGGCTCTCATCACTAATTAGTCATCACCTGTGTAATCGCCTCTCGTTGTGGGAAAGGATATGGGAAAAAAGTGAAAATGATTTCCACTTTTGAGTTGTGGTCTTGGTCACATATTTTTAGAGAATCAAATGAAATTGGGTAATTGGGAGCTTTCGTCAAGTTGGCTTATGTTTTGCATGATCTCCCACTCATCATGTTGACCCTACGGGATGTCTTGATGGAATTAAGAAGAATGGGCGTAAAAAAACCATCCCTTCTGAAAAGCTACTTGAGGGATTTTGAAAAATATATTGGGAGCCATTACAGTTTTCAAGTCTCGAAAACAAAAAGAAGGCTCGATTGCGCTCCCAGCCAGATCTCCGAATCCCGCCAGAACAAACCATTTTATTCCTGATGTTCACACGGTAAAGCATTATTGCGTTTATTGCGTTCATTAGGTCATCGGGTTCATTGAGTTTGTAGAGAAATCAGAGACCTAGTACCACTACCCTTCATGGCGCCTAATTTCATCGGCCGATAGCAAGCACAGCGATATGATTTCAGAATTCTTTTGGCCCTCTCACTCACCAGATCACTTCTACTTGATAATTAGCAAGCTGATGATCAGAAGAAAGGACCGGTAACCCTTCCAGTTGAGCTTGTGCGATTAGCAGTCGATCAAATGGATCTCGATGATGTCGGGGTAATTTAGAAACATGCAAAGCGTATGGGTTATCCGTAATCCACCAAAGAAACGTATGAGCATCTAATAATAATTTCATTGCTCAAATGAGGTCATGATGGATTCAGGAAGGGGGGCATCGAAATCCTCTGCTATGAAAACCTCCCCTTTTGCACTCCCCGGAATACGCTTCATCAGCACATTATTCATAGGAATCAGACGGGCAATAGGTTTTCCAGCTTTACAAATAATAACTTCTTCTCCATTCCCGACCCTCTTCAAAAGCTTGGAAAATTGGGTCTTTGCCTCATGGATATTCACTTTCAATGAAATAGAAATCATCTCAAACAACATGATAGACTGAATCCTCCCTCGCCTTGAAGACGAGGGGTTCCAAAAACATGTCGACTTTTAATCGACTTGGGTTCTCATTCCCTCTTCTTCGTCATTCCTGCCCCGTATCAAGTACGGGGTAAACTCCAGCAGGAATCCAGAAGAGAATCTGAAAAAAAATAACCCGCTGGATACCCGCCTTCGCGAGTATGACAGAGTGGTCGCGTTCGTTTCCGTATATTTGACTCATGTTGACTATGCTCGGAGCTAAAGAATTGCTGAGCCTGAGGGGGTTCCGTTTTCGTCCTGCCCTTTGCGGGCATCGAGAATTATCTTTTCTCTGAGAATAGTCTTGATAATCCCTTCACTTTCCATCCGTGCTTTTTCTTCAATAGTATAGGGGAAGACCTCAACGGAAATCCCAACTCCAGAAAAATGATCTGAGAATTCAGGAATTCGATCAACAAACCTTCTTTCATCTCTTCTTAGTAGGATATAGATATCCGCATCGCTACCTGGCCCATAATTTCCACGGGCCAAGGATCCAAAAAGGCTAACCTCCAGAACATTATCCCTCGAAGCTATCAGTTCCTTGGCAAGCCTCGCCAGGCGTGATAAACCCTCATCCCTATCGAGAAATCTTACTTTTCAGTAATGAACCACGAATCACGGACCGCGAACACGCTTCAAATGGGGGAAACGCTTTTCCACTTTTGGGTGGAACTCATTCAGTAAAAAAGAGAAAATCAATTCCACTTTTAAGGTATCGGGGAATTTATCTATGTAAATTCCGTAAATAAAAACAACTACTTACTTATCTAATTTTATCTGGCATGTATCCTGCACATAATCCATTAGGAGTTGTACCCAACGCACGAAAGGAGCATATACAAAATGAGAAAAACCAGTATGATCGCAGGCGTGATTCTTGGTCTTGCATTGCTTCTACTCTCTCCGACTCGTTCGACAGCCTTA
>CAYMTD010000292.1:0-3724 GCA_964393245.1 uncultured Syntrophaceae bacterium | reverse complement strand
ACGACCGTTTTCGCCAATTGACGCTCGACAATGGACTGAAGGTGATCCTCGAGGAGAATCGAAACGCTCCGGTGGTGGCCCTGCAAATCTGGGCCAACGTGGGCAGTGCAGATGAGAGAGATGAAGAGGCGGGGATGTGCCATTTCATTGAGCATATGATCTTTAAAGGAACTGAGAAGCGGAAAGTTCGCGAGATGGCCAGGGAGATCGAGTCGATGGGCGGATCGATCAATGCCTATACGTCTTATGATCAGACGGTTTTTCACGTCACCCTTCCGAGCCGTCATGCAGATACGGGCCTCGACATACTGGCCGATGCCATTCAGCACTCTACCTTCGATCCGGTGGAGCTCGAAAGAGAACGAGAGGTCGTCCTGGAGGAGATCCGCATGGGTCAGGATGATCCTTCGAGGAAACTCTTTCAACAAACCATGGCCGCCCTATTTGAAAAGCATCCCTATCGGAGGCCGATCATCGGATATGAAAAGACCGTCCGCTCTATTCAGAGGGACCAGATGGTCTCCTTTTTCAAGAAGTGGTATGCGCCGAACCGTATCGCCTTCGTTGCCGTTGGAGATTTTGAACTTCAGAAGATGGAGGGAAAGGTCAGGGAGGCCTTTAAGGACTTCAAACCCTCTTCGGAAAGCATGCCTTCAAGGATCAGCGAACCGGTAAAGAAAGAGTTTCAATCGGTTATCTTTCAAGGCCATTTTAAGGAGACCTACCTTCAGATGGCGGTTCCCATTCCATCGGTGAAACACGAAGATACGCCCGCTCTCGATGCGCTTGCCCATATTCTTGGAGGAGGGGAGGCCTCTCGGCTGATTCAGAAGGTGAAGCTGGAAAAAGGGCTGGTGAATTCCATTTTTGCTTCATCCTTCACCCCAAGAGATCCAGGAGCTTTCATCCTCGAGGCAACCCTTCCCGTGGAGAATTTGGAAAAGGGCATGGAGGCCATTCTGAAAGAGATTCGTGACGTAGGCCGGGACGGGGTGGCCACGGAGGAATTGACCAGGGTCAAGGTGAACGTGGAGAGTGAACTTATCTACGATCGCCAGACAGTTCAAGGCCAAGCACGCAAATTGGGATATTACGAAGTCGTGACAGGAGATCTTCAGTTTGAAAAAGAGTATCTGAGGAGGATTTCCCTTCTTCAGAGCGAAGATATAAAAAGGGTGGTAGAGAAATATTTTAAAGGCCCGTGGATCGTCAGCCTGCTGGTGCCTTCAGAGAAGGCAGAGCGTGTCAAGTCCATTGCCCTCCTACCCATCTTTGAGAAGGCGGGAAGCGCGGAACCTGAGGGCGAACCGAAAGAGAAGCCTGCCGTCTTCAGGACGGTTCTCGACAATGGCATTCGAGTCATTGTGAAGGAGAATCGATCCAACCCGATTATCACGGTCCAGGCCTCTTTCTTGGGAGGGGTAAGATTTGAGGAGGAGTCTCAAAACGGAATCAACCATTTGATTGCAGTGATGGTAACGAAAGGAACGGAAAGACAGGGCAACCTCGATATTGCTAAGAAGGTGGAGAGGATGGCTGGGTCACTCAACGGTTTCTCAGGTTACAACAGCTTTGGCCTCGTGTTCACTTTTTTGAGTCAACATTTTGAGGATGCCTTCTCGTTATTTGCAGAAGTCCTTCGACAACCTTCTTTTGATGCCGAAGAACTGGAGAAGAGGAGGCGGTTAATCCTGGCGGCCATTCAGCAGCAGGAAGACGATCTTGACCGGATGGTATTCAAACTCTTTCGAAAGACTCTTTATGAGAAACACCCCTATCGAATGGACACCTTGGGTACCCTGGCGTCAGTCAAAAGCATCACACGCGACGCCTTGAAGGAATACTACTCAAGGGTGGTGGTTCCCGAAAATATGGTCCTGACCGTCGTGGGAGACGTGGAAACGAAACAAGTGGTCATGGCCGCTCGGAAAGCCTTCGGTGGCCTGAAAAGAGCCGGTTTCTCACCTCCACCTATTCCCTTGGAGTCTCCGCTTCCTCGTTTGAGGAGATTGGAGGATTATCAGAAGAAGGAGCAGGCCCATTTCGTCCTGGGATTCCTGGGGGCCACCTTTCGAGACAAAGACCGTTACGCCCTGGAAGTCTTGGATGCTGCCCTGTCCGGTCAGGGCGGAAGACTTTTTTATCAATTGAGGGATAAAGAGAGTTTGGCCTATGCTTTGGCCTTTATGGCTTCGAGCAATCTGGATCCGGGATTTATTGGGGTCTATATGGGAACCCATCCAGATAAATTGGAGTCCGCCATCCAAAGCGTTCTGCGTGAGCTAAGAAGGGTGAGGGAGGAAGGATTAACCGAGGACGAGGTGGAGAGGGCGAAGAGATACCTCATCGGTAATTTTGAAATCGGACTCCAGACCACCGGAGCGCAGGCCAACATCCTGTCCCTAGATGAGCTCTATGGCATGGGCTACGATCACTATCAAAAATATCCGCAGGAGATTCAAAAGGTCTCGAAGGAAGATGTCCATCACGTAGCCCAGAAATATTTCAACCTTGATGCCTATGTTCTTGCCATTATTCGACCCCCTACTGAGAAGAAAGAATGATGGCCCGCCTCAGATTCCGTACTTTTTCTCTCCAACATACCTTGGAATGCGGCCAGTTTTTTCGATATACTAAGGTCATGGGAACCTACCTGGTCCAGTCCTCGAATCGTGTCTTCTCCATTTGGCAACGAGGGGACGTTCTTTTCTACGAAGGAGTGGATGAGGACTTCCTGATCCACTTTTTCAGACTGGATGAGAATCTGGATGCCATTTTGGAGGAGATTGACAGGGATCCCTTCATCCACCAGGCCATTCAAATATACCGAGGCCTGAGGTTGATTCGGCAAGACCCCTGGGAGTGCTTGCTCTCTTTCCTGTGCTCCTCAGCCAAATCGATCTCTCACATTCGCTGCATCGTTGAATCTCTCTGCAGAATTTCGGGAGAAAAGATCGCTCTCGGGACGTATCTGGGATACGGATTTCCGGAGGCTGCATGTATTGGGAGCGAGGGTCATTTGGAATCGGTGAGGGCGGGTTTCAGGGCGGGTTATTTGCTAAACGCCAGCCAATGCATCGACCGGCACCAACTTCTCGCCCTGAAGGATTTGTCCTACCGAGAGGCGCGCCAGCGGCTGATGGGCCTGAGGGGCGTCGGAAAGAAGGTGGCAGATTGTACGCTTCTCTACTCCTTAGATTTCTTGGAGGCCTTCCCCATCGACACCTGGATCAAGAAGGGGCTGGAAAAGGTCTACTTCAAGGGGAGAAGAACGGGAGAGAAGAAAATGGAGGAATTTGTTTCCAATCACTTTGGTCGTTACGCAGGCTACGCGCAGCTCTATTTGTATCACTTCTGGCGCCAGCAATCTCTTCGCAATGACTAATATTAAAATAGTCCATTTAATAAGTAGCCGCACCCTTCAGGGTGCGTCCTCTCAGAACATCAAAGATCAGAGCCTCGCAGGCTAAAGCCTGCGGCTACGGCCAAGAATGCCTAAAAATCTGAAGTTTGGGAGTTGGGTATTGGTGATTAGATGATGGGTTATTGGTGCTTGGTTATTCCGCTTAAGCCTTCACAATCTTCCTCTTCCATTGCTTCATATTCTTCGTGACATTTCGAGTATCCACGATCAGAGGGGCATGTCTCACCACCCAGGCATAATCGATTTGACTGTGGTCTGTCACGACCACGACGGCATCGATCCTCTGAAGCAAGGATAGGG
>CAYMTD010000291.1:0-3727 GCA_964393245.1 uncultured Syntrophaceae bacterium | reverse complement strand
TGGTTCTCGTCGGGAAGGTGAATAAGGAAATGGTCTCGTTGATCAACCAGCAGGGCGGAAAGGCAGTTGGCCTTAGTGGAAAAGATGGGAGGCTGATCACGGCCAAGAAATTGAAATTGACCAAGAGCCGGGGCAAAGGCAAGGCTCCGGAGGTGATCGATATCGGAATGGTTGGAGAGGTCGAAACGATCAGTCCAGGAGTAATTGACTCTCTGGAAAGGGAAAATTTCATTCCGGTAATTGCCCCGATCGGCGTTGGGGAAAAAGGGGAAACGTATAACATCAATGCGGATTTGGTGGCAGGAAAAGTGGCCTCCGCATTGAAAGCAGAAAAACTGATTCTGTTGACTGATGTGGAAGGAGTGCTAAACGAAAAGAAACAACTCATTCCCACGTTGGACGCCAAACAGGCAAAGCGCATGATCAGCCAGAAGGTCATCTCCTCAGGGATGATTCCGAAAGTGACCTGTTGTCTGGATGCCTTGGAGGAAGGGGTGACCAAGACGCACATCATCGACGGAAGGGTGGAACACGCCATCCTCTTAGAACTCTTTACTGATGTGGGAATTGGGACGCAAATCTCCAAAGAACAGTGACAGTGACCAGTGATAGTGAAAGGTGTTTTAGAAACACAAAGATTCTTTTTCACCATCACCTTCACCAATCACCCTCACTAAATTGGAGTTAAGATGGATTCTCAAACCCTGATGATGTTGTCCGAAAAGTATGTTGCTAACACCTACGCGCGCTATCCCCTCGTTCCGGTTAAAGGGAAGGGAACACGACTTTGGGACAAAGAGGGGAAGGAGTATTTGGACTTCGTAGCCGGTCTGGCCGTTTGTAATTTGGGCCATTGCCATCCTAAAGTTGTTAAAGCCATTCAGGAACAGGCCGAGAGGTTGATTCATGTTTCAAATTTCTACTACATCGAGCCCCAGGTCGAATTAGCTTCTCTTCTTTGCCGACATTCGTTTGCAGATAAGGTTTTCTTTTGCAACAGTGGAGCGGAGGCAAATGAAGGGGCGTTGAAACTGGCGCGTAAATTTGCGAAGGAGAAGATGACAGGAGACCGATACGAGGTCATTACCATGGAACGTTCCTTCCATGGGAGGACCCTGGCGACTCTGACTGCAACTGCGCAGGAGAAATACCACAAAGGGTATGCCCCTTTGATGCCAGGCTTCAAATATGTCCCCTTCGATGACCTCGAGTCCCTGAGGAAAGCGGTGGACTCAAAAACCTGCGCCATTATGCTGGAACCCATTCAGGGAGAAGGAGGAGTGAATATTCCTTCGGAAGGATATCTCAAGGGTCTTCGGGAGATCTGCGATCAAAACAAGATTCTTCTCATTTTCGACGAGGTTCAGGTGGGGATGGGGAGGACTGGAAAGCTGTTCGCGTATGAGCATGAGGGAGTTGAGCCTGACCTGATGACCCTGGCAAAGTCTCTGGCAGGCGGGGTTCCCATCGGAGCGCTGCTGATGAAGAAAGGAATCAGTGAAACCTTTGCCCCCGGAGATCACGCCTCTACTTTCGGAGGAAATCCATTAGCCACTTATGCGGGCGTGGTTGCCTTGAACGCTATACTGGAAGAAGGGATGCTGAAGAACTGTCAGGAGGTGGGAACGTACTTTCTTTCGAGACTCGAGAAGTTGAAGAAACAATTTCCTTTTGTCAAAGGGGTCCGCGGAAGGGGTTTGATCCTTGGTATGGAGTTGAAAATAGAGGGAGGATCCATTGTCAAGGAGATGATGCAGCGAGGGATTCTCATCAATTGCACGATGGGAAACGTGCTTCGGTTCCTTCCACCTCTGATCGTCAGCAAAGAGGAGGTGGACGAAGTTGTTGAAGTCCTTGATGAAGTCCTGGAAAATTCCAAGCTCCAAGCACCAATAACCAAATAAGCTCCAATCACCAATATCAAAATTCGGTTATGTCAATGGTTTGGCTATTGGAATTTGGTTGCGAAATCATATGAGCATTAACGGATGGAGGTAGTAGCAATGCAAGACAAGGTGAGAAAGGTGGTCCTGGCCTATTCCGGTGGCCTGGATACCTCGGTCATTCTTAAGTGGTTGAAGAATGAATTCGGGTGTGAGGTCGTTACCTTCACCGCAGATGTTGGACAAGCGGAAGAGCTGGATCATTTAGAGGAGAAAGCCCTTTCAACCGGAGCTAGCAAAGTTTACATAGAAGACCTGAGGGAGGAGTTCGTGCAGGATTTCGTCTTTACCGCATTGAAGGCCAATGCCATCTATGAAGGAACTTATCTTATGGGAACATCGATAGCTAGGCCTCTGATTGCAAAAAGACAGATAGAAATCGCCCAAATTGAAGGGGCGGATGCGGTCGCCCACGGAGCCACAGGCAAGGGCAATGATCAGGTGCGCTTCGAATTGACCTGCTACGCGCTCAATCCCCACATCCGGGTCATCTCACCCTGGAGGGAATGGAAATTTAAGTCTCGGGAGGAATTGATGGCCTACGCAAGGGAGAATAAGATTCCTATTCCTGTGTCAATGGAAAAACCTTACTCTACGGACCGAAATCTTCTTCACATCAGTTTCGAGGGAGGAATTCTCGAAGACCCATGGGCTGCCCCCCCGGAAGATATGTTTATTCTTTCTGTTTCCCCTGAAAAGGCGCCTGACCGTCCTACAACCCTCGAGATCGAGTTCGAAGACGGTGTTCCGAAACGGGTCGACGGTCATACCTTTTCCCCTGCAAAGCTTTTGTCGACTCTGAATGATTTGGGAGGCCGAAATGGGATTGGGCGCGTCGATATGGTGGAGAACCGATATGTGGGCATGAAGGCCAGAGGCGTTTATGAGACGCCGGGGGGAACCATCCTTCACATTGCTCACAGGGCGATCGAATCGATTACGATGGATCGGGAGGTGATGCATTTCCGTGACAGCTTGATCCCGAAGATTGCTGAGTTGATCTATTATGGGTACTGGTTCTCTCCTGAGATGGAGGTCCTGAAGAAGATGGTTGATGAGACGCAAAAGGATGTAAGTGGAACCGTGCGTCTCAAGTTGTATAAAGGGAACTGCACCGTGGTTGGGCGGAAATCGGAAAAATCCCTCTATCACGGTGCCTTTGCGACCTTCGAAAAAGATACCGTGTACAACCAGAAAGATGCAGAAGGTTTTATAAAACTGAATGCCTTGAGACTGCGAATCCGGAAGATGATGCGAGAATGAAGAACAGTTTAGAGTTAAAAGTTAAGAGTTATGAGTTGAATCAAGAAAACCCAATAACTCGATAACTCAAGGAACCGGTAACGAGGAGACCATGAATCAGAGGTATAACCCTAAAGAGATTGAGGAGAAGTGGCAGAAGATCTGGGAGAGTCAGAAACTCTTCAAGGTGACAGAGGATCCCAAGAAAGAGAAGTATTACCTGCTCGAGATGTTTCCCTATCCCTCGGGAAAGATCCATATGGGCCACGTACGGAATTACTCTATCGGGGACGTAGTGGCACGGTATAAAAAGATGAGGGGCTTCAATGTCCTCCATCCCATGGCCTGGGATGCCTTTGGCATGCCGGCCGAAAATGCCGCCATTGAGCATGGCGTTCATCCGGCGAAATGGACTTACGAGAATATTGAATATATGAAGAAACAACTGAAGCGCATGGGCTTCAGCTACGATTGGGACCGGGAATTCGCTACCTGCGATGTGTCGTACTACAAATGGGAGCAGCTCTTTTTCCTCTGGATGT
>CAYMTD010000290.1:0-3734 GCA_964393245.1 uncultured Syntrophaceae bacterium | reverse complement strand
GGGGCTCGCCAGATGGCCATCGTCATGACCGCCGTGCTCCTCGTCTTTGGCATCGCCCTTTCCTACCTGATCAACCGTAGCATTACCAACCCCATCGCTCTTCTGGTCAAGAAGACCCGGGAGATTGGAAAGGGCGATTTCAGGGGAGATGTCAATCTCTCATCCCCACCAGAATTGGCGGAACTGGCCAGTGCCTTCAACCTGATGTGCAACAAGCTCGGGGAGCTGGACCAAATGAAATCCGATTTCTTTTCCACTGTGACGCATGAATTACGTACTCCCCTTTCGTCCATCAAAATGGGAATCAGCCTCTTGACGCAAGGGCGAGAGGGACCTCTGACCCAAGGGCAGAAGGAACTTCTCACACTCATCCAACAGGAGAACAATCGGATCATTGGACTGGTGAATGCCATTCTTGATCTTTCCAAGATGGAAGCGGGGATGATGGCCTATAAGATTGAACAAAAAAATGTTGCTCCTCTGATTGACCAGGTGGTCAAAGAGATGGGCCCTCTTGTAGAGGCAAAAAAAATCAGGCTTGAGTCGGAGCTGGCGGCGAGATTGCCGATCGCCAAGATCGACACCGAGCGCTTCCTTCAAGTCCTCCGCAACGTCATTGGAAATGCCCTGAAGTTCACCCCGGAGGGGGGACGCGTGAAGGTCTCCGTTCGGACGATCGATCAAGGATTGCAGATCTCCGTGGCCGATACGGGACCGGGGATTCCGGAAAAGAACCTCACCACTATTTTCGAAAAATTTCAACAGGTCGATCACCGCGGTTCCTATAAGACCAGGGGAACAGGCCTGGGGTTGGCTATCGCGAAGCAAGTGGTCACCCACCATGGTGGGAGAATATGGGCAGAAAGCAAGCTGGGGCATGGAAGTACGTTCTTTATTCAGTTGCCTGCCTGATCGCTCTATGTCTGTCTCGCTGTGCTGCCATTGATGAGCTGCGGACAAGAGAGGAGGCAAAAGGGGCTCTTCGTCAGGGGCATAGACTTCTTACCCAGGGGAATTACGAGGGGGCCCTCAACGAATACCAGAAGGTCATTGCCCTATCGAATCAAAAGCCTCCGGAAGACGAGGCTCTTTTCCATATCGGATTGATTTATGCCAGCAGTCGATATCCCAAAAGGGACACCAAGAAGTCGATGGATTTGTTTACCACCGTTTTGAATGACTGGCCTCAAAGTCCCCTGGTGGAGCAGGCGAAGATCTGGTTAGGGATTCTTTATGAGAATGAGAGAATGAATCTTCGGATGATGAAGATGAAGATGAAACCACATGAGACGAAACCATCCGAGACGAGGCCACCCGAGGTGAAGGCCGAAGATTCTGTAGAAGGTCGAGACCCTCAAACCCGAAGCCAGAGACTTCTAGCGACAGGAGATTTTGAAGGTTTCATTAGCGAAAATCAGAGGATCCTCTCCCTTGCCCATCCACGCTCCCCTAAGGATGTGGCCCTTTTTAACCTGGGCCTGGTCTACGCCCATGAGGGAAATCCTAAGAAAGATTTTTTGAAATCTCTCGATTTTTTCAAACGACTGATTCAGGAGCATCCCAGGAGCCCTCTTGTGGAACAGGCAAAAATTTGGGTGGGACTCCTTCGGGAATATGAGTCGCTGAACCAGGTCATTCAGAAGCTGAAACAGGTGGATATTGAGGTTGATGAGAGGAAGAGGGAGAAAACGAAATAGGGAGAAACTTAAATGTCGCTGAGACTATCGTTCCATTCAGTCCTCTTCTTTCAAAACGTCATAGACCTGTTTGGTCAGTTTTAACTGCTCCTCCTCGTTCAACGCGAGCCCATTCTCCAAGTGACGCATAGAATCGTTGACCTCTGAATTGGCTTCTCTGAGACGGGCGATCCTCTCTTCCTGACTTCTTATTCTTGAATCGAACTCTGATAAATCGAGAGCCAGACCAAATCTCCGGTTTAAGAAAGAGAGGGCCATCTTGATGGCCTGGGGGTCCTCCGTGGCAGCCAAGTAGAAAGGAATTTCCACCCAGAGGCTCATGCCCGGAAGGCCCCTCCGTTTAGCTACCCACAAGAGATAGCTGCTCAGGGCCGGAGGCCCTTCCCACGTCAACGGTTCAACATCGTACCCCTGAAGGTCTTCTTTGAATTCTTCTTGATTGAAAACGGTGAAGATCCTCCGGGGCTGAGTGTGAGCAATTAAAGAAAATGTCCCATTTAACGTGGTGACGTCTTTCGTCTGAAAATAGGACTTGGCCCACTCCAGAACCGTGGTTAAGAAACGATAAAATTCGAACTCGGGCTCGTCGCTCTTAAGGATCAAAAGATTCTTCTTCTGACAAGCCCAGAAGTCGGTTGTCGGAACCTGGACCAGGTCATGTTTAAATCGGATCCCCCCAAACGAGTAAAACCCCAAGGGGTTCAATTCGGCAATTTTCTGCCCCCCCATTTTCTCGTTCAAGAAATGGATGACGGTAGAAGCCAGTTTGCCCATATCCTGGGTTTGCCAGCCGACCAAGAGAGAGGGATGGTCAAGATTCGTTGTTTGATGGATTTCAACTGGGACTCTCCCCACCCCCTTCACCTCCCTTCTTAAAACGGTCATCGATATAGATCTGAGCCTGAATCGTGATGGGTCCCGGCTTCGAAGGCGCCCTCGATTTCCTCTGATCATACTCCTCTTTCATTTCAGGGGGAAATTTCGCATAGAAACCCTCAACAATCTCTTCGACCTGCGCCTCGAGTTTCTCCAGAAAACCAAGATCCACCTGAATGCCTAAGATTTGAGCAAAGACCTCGAGTACCGATTTCGAGGCCTGGGGATAAGGGAAGGACGCCCCTGAAAGCCAATCAGGTATCTCCCCCATCAGACAGATTCCTTCGAGCCCTCGTTTCTTTGAAACCCCTAAAAGCAGGCCGTTCAATCCTGTGATGATTCCCTCGCCCTCACTTCTTCCTTCCAATTCACTCATCAGAACCGTATTCGGGGTTTGAGTCGCTTCCTCTTTCAGCTCCTCCGAGGTGACCACCGCACAGACTTTTGGTTTCATCTGGTGGTGGATGGGGGAAACGCATGCCCCGGAGGTATAAATCCGCTGACACCCGAACTGAAGGCCCACATCGATGACGAAGTTAGCCATCTCATAGGCCTTTTCTCCACTCGCATACATCCTTCCTCCGAAGGTGGGTTGTTCTTCCCCGACGAAAATGATCAAATCCTTTTTCTCGACCCGGGCATAATAGAATTTGTTCGTGGGAAATTCCAAATCTTTTAGGAGCCCTTCTTGGATGAAGACCTTCCGGGGATAGAAAAAATCCCAGCTCTCTATTTCTCCGAACTCCTCTGCTCGCAAAATATCTTTGAGGGCATTGACCGCAAGGATTCCAATGTTTCCGATCCCCGGCCATCCCACAAACATCAAGGGTTTTTCAAGGTCGGGTTTCTTGTAAAGTTTGATTCCCATGACAGACCTCTTCTCACGCGTTAGAGGTGACCTTGCTTTTTCAGATTGATCATCAGAATCGAGATGGCCGCGGGGGTGACACCTGAAATTCGTGAAGCCTGGCCAAGAGAGATCGGTCTGATCTTCAGCAATTTTTGCATCACCTCCGTAGAAAGTCCGATCACGGAGCGAAAGTCGAAATCTTCAGGAAAACAGACCTCCTCCAATCTCTTAAATCGTTCGATCTGCTCCATCTGCCTCTTAATATAGCCATCGTATTTTACCTGAATCTCCACCTGCTCCCAAACCTCTCC
>CAYMTD010000289.1:0-3753 GCA_964393245.1 uncultured Syntrophaceae bacterium | reverse complement strand
ATCAATTTGACCTTTCTCGGATATGTGTCAGCTTTTTCCCTCATTTTACTCTCCATCTTCTCATGGAACATCTTCCCGGATTGCTTCATCGAAGGCGTGGGACTAACCTCCTTTAAAAAGATCAGTGAATATATTATTTCGTTGATCCTTCTGGCCTCCGTTCTTCTCCTTCTTAAAAGTCGGAGGGATTTCGATCAGGGGGTTCTGCAATGGTTGATCTGGTCCATCATCCTTACCATTGCCTCTGAACTTGCCTTTACGTTTTACATCCATGCCTATGGGTTTTCAAACCTGGTCGGCCATTATTTTAAGATTATCTCCTTCTACCTCATTTATAAAGCCTTTATTGAGACCGGCCTAAGCCGGCCTTATGGCTTACTATTTAGAAATTTAAGACAAAGCGAAGAGGCATTACGCCTTGCCCTTGAGGAATCCAAACAACGCCAGGCGGAAATTTCAGCACTACTGGAAGGTTCCAGGGCAGTCCTGGAATATCATGAATTCAAAGATTCTGCACGATCCATATTCGTTACCTGTAAGAATTTAATTGGAGCAACTGCTGGATATATCGCTCTATTGAGCAAAGATGGTAGTGAAAATGAGGTCCTTTTTTTGGATTCGGGGGGACTTTCTTGCACAGTCGATCCAAACCTTCCGATGCCTATCCGCGGGCTTCGTGAAGTAGCCTATCGAACTGGAAAGACGATCTATCACAATGAATTCCCCAAAAGTGAATATATGAAATATATGCCGGAGGGGCATGCAGATCTCCACAATGTTCTGTTCGCTCCTTTAGTGGTTCAAGGAAAAGTAATCGGCCTACTCGGTCTTGCCAATAAACCGGTCGATTTTGCTGAGACTGATGCTCGCATGGCATCCGCATTTGCCGAACTTGCAGCAGTGGCCTTACAAAACAGCAGAACATTGGAAGCGCTGGAGAACAGCGAGGAACGCCATCGTTCCGTGGTCCAAACCGCAAACGACGCCATCATCTCTGTGGATAGCTATGGACACATCATTTTCTGGAATAGGTCAGCGGAGAACATTTTGGGCTATTCTGGAGATGAAGTGATAGGCAAATCGCTTACCTTCTTTATGCCCGAGCGATTCCGCGAGGCCCATCAAAAAGCCATGAATCAAGTGGTTTCAACGGGTAAATCAAAAATGATTGGTAAAACAGTTGAAATGTTTGGCCTTAGAAAAGATGGTAGTGAATTCCCTATCGAGCTTTCATTGGCCGCCTGGAAGACTGGGGATGAAACCTTCTTCACCGGTATCATTCGCGATATCACTGAACGTAAACGAACAGAAGAGGCACTCTGCAGGTCGAGGGACGAGTTGGAGATAAGGGTTCAAGAACGGACCGCAGAATTGGCGAAATCTAATCAGGCCTTGCAGCTCGAGATCGAAGAGCGCATACAAACTGAGGCGGCACTTCGCGAATCTGAGTTGAAGTACCGCATCGTAGCCGACAATACTTATGACTGGGAATGGTGGATAGATCGAGAGGGAAATTTCATCTACGTCTCGCCTTCCTGTAAGAGAATTACCCATCACGATCCAGACGAATTCAGAAGAGACCGTAACCTTCTCCTCAGAATTATACATCCTGACGATCGGTCTTCTTTCATCAGTCACCTGAAGGAAATTGAAAACGAGATTTTAACGGAGGAAGCGGAGTTTCGAATTTTACTTCCCGATGGCTCCTTCCGGTGGATTGCCCATGCCTGTCACCCCGTTTTCGATGAACAACACCGGTTTTTGGGGCGCCGGGGAAGTAACCGTGATATCACGGAACGAAAGATCGCAGAGGAAGCGCTTCGCGAATCGGAAAAAAGACTCCGCCTTCTCTCCTCTCAACTCCTCTCGGTTCAAGAAAGTGAAAGAAAAAGGATCGCCCGGGAGATCCATGACGGTCTTGGGCAAACACTCGCCGCAATAAAGTTCGGTTTGGAAAGCAAGTTAGGTCAAATGCGTAAAGGCGCCGCTCCACCAGGGGTGTCCATAGAGAGCATCATTTCTTTGGCTCAGAATGGCATCGAGGAATCACGAAGAATTCAGATGGACCTCAGGCCCTCCATTCTGGATGACCTCGGCATCCTGGCGACCATCGGATGGTTTACCAGGGAGTATGAAAAAGTCTATTCTCACATCGCCATCCAAAAACAGATTCATATAGAAGAAAACGAAATCCCCGATTCCTTAAGAACAGTCCTTTTCAGGGTCATGCAGGAGGCCATGAACAACATCGCCAAGCACAGTAAGGCCGATCTCGTCCGCCTCATTCTCAGAAAAATGAAGGATAAAATAGAAATGATGATAGACGATAATGGCAAGGGATTCGATCTTGCGAATAGCAGGAAAGGATTGGGCCTGACCAGCATGAGAGAAAGAACGGAACTCTCAGGCGGAACGTTTGAGGTCGAATCCACGGTCGGAAAAGGAACAACGATCAGAGCAAGTTGGCCAACTTAGAAACAAGATGGGGAGATGGGAAGACGCGGAGACGCGGTGAAAAATAGAGTAAGATGTAACTGAAACGCGTCGACGCCGAGATAGGGGCTACAAAAACATGGAAAAAATGAGAAGAGAAAATACACAAAAACAAAAGGTGAATATTCGTAATTTTCGAGACTTGGAGGTTTACCAATTAGCAATGGATTCTGCTATGCGGATATTTGAAATGAGCAAATTCTTCCCTCCGGAAGAGAAATTCTCTCTCACGGACCAAATACGGCGGTCTTCCCGCTCAGTTTGTACAAATATCGCTGAAGCGTGGCGCAAGCGGCGATATCCCAATGCTTTTGTGAGTAAACTTAGCGATTCAGATGCAGAGGCCGCTGAAACACAGGTTTGGCTTGAATTTGCATCTAAATGTGGGTATCTGAAGGAAGCTGATGTCGAGGAACTCGATAAGACCTACGACCACATAATGGGCAAGTGCGTCAATATGTTGACACGACCGGAGCAGTGGGCAATCAGATAGATACGTAGATGGGGAGACGCGGAGAAGCGCAGAAGCATAATATCACCGAGTCTTAAATGTCACGCCCTCTCCGCATCCTTCTTTTCACCGTGTCTCGCTATCACGCCCTCACCGTGTCATTTTTATTCTCGTGAAACCAAGCCTTTCTCTATGGCATACGTCGTCAAGGCCTGGACATTATGGAGGTTCAGTTTTTCCATGATGTTGGCCCGGTGTTTTTCAACGGTCTTGACACTGATACAGAGGTCATCGGCAATTTCCTTGTTCTTATAGCCCTCGGCGATCAGCTTCAGGATCTCTCTTTCCCGCTGGGTCAAGGTCTCCCAGGAGGTACGGGTTTTCAAAGTTTTTCTTCCCTCGAGATATCCCTCTAATACCTTATCTGAAATCCCGGGACTGATATAATGCTTTCCGCTCAAGACATGCCTGACTGCCATCAGCAATTCGGCATGAGTGGAATCCTTTAGGAGATACCCATCGGCTCCGGCCTGGAGAGTAGTGAGGATGTATTCTTCGGTTTTGTGAACCGTCAAAACCAGGATCTTCGTCTCCGGAGACCGCCTCTTGATCTCACGGATCGCATCCATTCCGTTCATCCTCGGCATGGAGAGGTCTGTCAGCACGAGGTGAGGTTTCAATTTCTCAACGCATCGAATAGCCTCTCGCCCGTCTTCTGCTTCTCCCACAATCTCAAAATCAGGGCTGGAAGAGAGCAGAGATCGCAGGCCTTCCCGCAGGATCGTGTGGTCTTCAGCGATAACGATTCG
>CAYMTD010000288.1:1909-3754 GCA_964393245.1 uncultured Syntrophaceae bacterium | reverse complement strand
GATAAATCCCGCTTGACCCTCTGCCTTTCCACTCAAGTCGGATGTGCCTTGGGATGTCGTTTCTGCCTCACCGGGAAAAGGGGATGGAAAAGGGATTTACTGGTCTCAGAGATCCTTAACCAGATCCTGGCCGTAAGGGAAACGCTGGAGAACAGCGCTTCAATCACCAATATTGTTCTCATGGGAATGGGTGAACCTCTGGCCAATTACGACAATACCCTGAGGGCGATTGAACTGATGGTTCACCCGGAGGCCTTCAAATTTTCTTCGAGAAGGGTTACCCTTTCAACCGCAGGTCTCCTCCCCGAGCTTGGCCATCTATCAAAGGAAAAGATCTCCTTTCGCCTGGCGATTTCCCTGAACGCCTCCGACGAAGAGACGCGAAGCTATCTGATGCCAGTCAACCGCCGGTATCCACTAAAAAAGCTGCTCGAAGTCTGTCGCCACTTCCCTCTTCCACCAAGAATACGGATCACCTTTGAATACGTTCTGGTAGGAGGAATCAATGACACCCCGGAGGATGCCAAGAGATTGTTGAAATTGCTGAGAGGCATTCCCTCGAAGATTAACCTCATCCCCCTCAATGAGGCCCCAGGTATTCCCTTCAAAAGGCCCGCCGCTGAGAAGGTGAGAGAATTTCAGGAAATTCTAATCGAGGGAGGGTTTACCGCCATCGTCCGAGCAAGCAAGGGCGCAGAGATCTCGGCAGCCTGCGGGCAGTTGCAAGGAAAGATGGGGAACTAAAAGTTAAAAGTGTAAAGTTAAGAGTTCAAAGTTTAAGGCTAAAAGTCATGGTAACCACCCATCATGATTAACTGAGTTTAAAGGCTTGTCACCACCATTGGGCTTAGTGTGAACAGACATACGATTCACTTATTGGTCATGCCATGAGGACGCCTTCTGTGGCCCCCGATTTCAGGAGGGATGACTCGTAACAACCTTGCATTATTGATTTTTTATACCGACAGGGTTAACATGAAGCTCGAGTGAACGAAGGAGGAGTACGATGACCGAAAAAATGGTAGGAGTGATTGGCGGATCAGGTCTCTATGAAATGGAGGGATTGCAGGAGGTTCAAACGGTCTCCTTGAAAACCCCATTTGGCGATCCCTCAGAATCCTTTATCGTGGGTCGTCTCGAAGGGGTAAAAATTGCGTTTTTGCCTCGACATGGAGTGGGTCACCGGATTTCACCCTCCTCTCTCAATTTCAGAGCAAACATTTACGGGATGAAAACGTTAGGGGTTCAGTGGATCATCGGCGTCAGCGCTGTTGGTTCGATGAAGGAATCGATTCACCCGGGGGACATGGTCATTCCCAATCAGTTTATCGACCGAACGACCGGACGGGTGAACACTTTTTTCAACAATGGAATCGTTGGCCACATCGGCTTTGCCGACCCCGTCTGCCCTGTTCTGAGCTCCATCCTCTACCAAGCGGGGAAAGAAGTCGGGGCGACCGTTCATAAAGAGGGAACTTATCTCTGTATCGAAGGACCTCAGTTCTCCACTCGAGCCGAATCGAAACTTTATCGAACCTGGGGTGTGGATATTATAGGGATGACCAATCTTCCCGAAGCAAAACTAGCACGGGAAGCCGAGATCTGCTATGCCACCATCGCTTTTGCAACAGACTACGATTGCTGGCATGAGACGGCAGGAGACGTTTCCATTGGCGACGTCCTCCGTATTTTGGCCCAGAGCACAAAAATAGCAAAGCAAGCAATCCGGGTGGCGGTTCGGAAACTCCCTGGGGAGAGGAAGTGTGTCTGTGCCACGGCGTTACAGTACGCCCTCATTACAGGGAAGAAATACATCCCGGATAAGACAAAGAAGGATCTGGAACC
>CAYMTD010000288.1:0-1809 GCA_964393245.1 uncultured Syntrophaceae bacterium | reverse complement strand
ATGAAGTTCATTGCGGATCGGATGCTGGGGAAATTGGCAAAGCAACTGAGAATGTTAGGATATGATACCCTCTATTACAGAGGTGAGGATCTCTATCCGTTGATTCGGTTGGCCCGTCAAGAAGGACGGATCATTTTAACTCGAAACACGAAACTGACTGCAAGAAGACCGGAAGACGTGATCGTTCGATTAACAGAGGATGACCCTTTTCTCCAGTTAAAGGAGCTTATGCGAAGCAAAAACATCGAATGGGATGAGGAGAAGGTCTTTTCCAGATGCCTCCTCTGTAACGCCCTTCTCGACCCGACCTCACGGGAAGAGGTCGAGGGAAAGGTCCCTGATTTCATTTTTCATCAGCAGGAAGAATTCTTTCGGTGCCCTCAGTGCCAGAGAATCTATTGGCCAGGGTCTCATCTGGAAAATATGCAGAAAAGGATAGAAGAACTACTGATAAGCACCAAATCACAAGCACCAAATCACAAATAAGCTCTAATGACCAAAATTCAAAATTCCAAAACTCCTCGCGTTTTCCCTCTCCCGATTGGGGAGAGGGCTGGGGTGAGGGGGAATTGGAAAATTGGAAGTTGGGATTTATTTGGGATTTGGGATTTGTAATTTGGGATTTAGGGTGCCAGCAATGCGGATCATCGGTGGGGAATCGAAGGGAAAAAGGTTAGACACCCCCAAGGGTCAGGCGCTTCGGCCAACCTCGGATCGTGTCAAGGAATCGATCTTCAACATCTTAGGGGAGGTGGTGAAAGGGAAGGTCATTCTGGACCTTTTTGCGGGAACAGGAAACCTGGGAATCGAAGCCCTGAGCCGAGGGGCAAAAAGGGCTCTCTTCGTTGAGAGGGCAAGAGAAGCCACGCGGCTGATCAAAAGCAATCTCTCCCAATGTGGAATGGCAGGGATGTCTGAAATCATTCCAAAGGATGTCATCCGTGCCATTGGGATACTTCACCAAAGGGGAGAAACTTTCGATCTCATTCTGATGGACCCTCCCTACGAGAAAGGGCTCATTGAGAAAACCTTATGGAAGCTTCAGTCCCACAGGATTTACCATGATGAATCCATTCTCGTCATCGAACATGACCGCCGGGAGCCCCTCCCGAAGAATCCGGATGGATGGAACCTCATCCGGCAGAGGAAGATTGGAGATACCCTCATTTCCTTTCTTACTCCCCTGAGGAGGGAGGAAAAAGGTTCAGGAGGGGATTGAGCATGGTCCAAAAAAAGAAAAGAGAGGAAGAGGATATGGGAAAAGTGGCCATATATCCAGGTTCTTTTGACCCCATCACCTATGGTCATATCGACATCGTCGAAAGATCTCTTGAGATCTTTGATAAGGTCATCGTGGCGATCGCCCATAACGCGGAGAAGCGGTCCCTCTTCACCGTGGAAGAACGCCTCCAAATGGTCAGAGAGGTCTTTGAACACACCCCTCGTGTCATCGTGGATAGTTTCAAAGGACTCCTGGTGGATTACGTGGCTAAGACGAATGCCAAAGTCATTCTGAGGGGCCTGCGTGCCACCTCGGATTTCGAATATGAATTCCACATGGCCTCCATGAATCGAAGCCTCAACACCCATCTTGATACCCTTTTCATGATGACCAGCAAGGACTACTTCTTCGTCTCCTCCCGAACCATCAAAGAGGTGGCAAGCCTGGGCGGGGGTGTGGAGGGGTTGGTTCCGGACTTGGTTGTCAGAAGGTTAAAGGAAAAGTTTAAACTCCCCATCGCAAAAAAGAAACAGATCGGCTGGGACGACTGAAAAACGAAGGGGTTTAGGGGCCCAGGTTTCCAGGGT
>CAYMTD010000287.1:0-3757 GCA_964393245.1 uncultured Syntrophaceae bacterium | reverse complement strand
GCTGAGAAATTCGGCCATCTCTTTGGCGACTCTGGCTTCGAAGAAGAGCCCAAATTCCCATTCGCGGTGGTAATAGCTGGCATGGAGCTCAACCATTCGACCCATTGCCCCGGGCACATACCCGGAGAAGATGATTTCGTTCATTTCCTTCCCCCTTTCGTAGCTTCTATTTAAAGCCGTTTTCTGAAAAGGGCGAAGAAGTGTTCCTTGACCTTTTCCAATAAAGACCTTCGCCGCCATTCCTCCAAATCGATTCTGTAAGATTCTTTCAGATCCTCCTCAACTATTTGGATCATTCTTGAAGCAAAGGAATCGTCGAGGATCCCGATGTTTCCCTCGTCATTATAGATCAGGGATTGGTAATCCAGATTGGTGGAACCGACGATGCTCCAGTGTTGATCAAAGATGTAAGTCTTGGCATGAAGCATTTCTCCCCGGTAGGTATAAATCTCAATCCCCGACTTCAAAAGCCTTGAAAAAAAAGCCCGTCCTGCATAGGAGGCCGCAGGAACATCGCTTTTTCCCGGCACGAGCAGTCGAACCCGCACCTCTCGTTTTACCGCTCGTTCTAAGAGAGCGATCATCCGACGACTTGGGATGAAGTAGGCTGTGGTAAGTGAAATTGCTGCCTTCGCATTTTCAATACTGTATCGAAGAAGACTCCTCATTCGCTTTCGACCTTTTCGAGAATAGACGAAGATGGGTAACGCGGGGATGTGGCCTTTCTCCGTTGTTGGAGCAGATTCTTTGGGCTCCTTCGGCAACACAAGCCTTTCACCTTTCCAGGTGGTCCAGCTTCTTCTAAAGGTTTCGAAGAGTTCCTTCACAATGGGGCCTTCGACCATGATTCCTGTATCCCGCCACCCCCTGCTTCTCCTTCTAAGCTGAAGCCCGGAGTATTCATTGGCGATGTTGAGCCCTCCGGTGAAGGCCTTTTTTAAATCGATCACTATCAGCTTTCGATGATCCCGATGAACGTAGTGAAAGGGCGAGGTCCATTTGAAAGGATGAGAGGCCCGGATGTGAACCCCCGCCTGACGCATCTCTTTCCAAAACCTTCTTGGGGTCCCAAAAGAGCCAAAATGGTCATAAAGGAGATAGACCTTTACGCCTTCCCCGGCCTTCTGTTTCAACAGGTCCGATAAGGCCTTTCCGGTTTCATCATTTTTGAAGATATAGAATTGCAAGCAGATCTGTTGCCTTGCTTCTCGAATGGCATCGAAGATCGTTTTGAAAGATTCTTGTCCCTTCCAGAGGAGTTCGATATGGGTCGCTGTAGAGAATTTCGCTTGAAAAATGCTTTCAATCGATTCGAGAGTGAGCCCTTTTTCCATGGGGAGAACACGGCGAAGCGGGGAGAAGACTTTTCGTGAACGCCTTTTCAATCCTCTACGCATCTTTTCACGCGATCGGTCTTCTGGATAAAGCGTTGAAGGGCACCAAAATATTCTTTTAGCCCCACAAGCATGATGTCATTGTGCGTGGCGGATGGAATAATGAGAAGTTCCTTGTCCTCTGTCCCGAGATGGCGATAGAGGTCTCTGGCGTTTTGCAGCGGGATGAGCCAATCCTGATCCCCATGGATGATCAAGGTTGGAAGGGATATTTTTTGAATGCGCACCAGGCATTCCTGATCGATCCTTTCCAGATTCATTTGGTGAGCTGGCATTCCGAGGTGGACCATGATTCTTACCACACTGGGAAAACCACTCTCGATCACGAGCCCCTTCAACCTGTCCTGGTAGTGATAGGCCAGCTCCAATGCCGAGAGACTTCCGAGAGACCTTCCCATGACCCAAAGGTCTGTTCGAAGATTCCTTCTGGAAAGTTCGCCTCTGATCTCTTTAAAGATGGCATGCGAATCCAGAACAAGGTCTGTCAGGGTAGGGACACCGCCGCTGGCGCCATAGCCCCTGTAATCGGCGACGACTAAGTTGAGGCTCTTTTGATGATAGAGGGAGGAAATTTCGTCATAATCGCTGACCACTTCGCCATTTCCGTGAAAGAACAAAATCCACGGCCACTGGTGATGCCCCATGTAGAAGCGGCAGGAAATGAAGATGCCTTCTGCAACCGATACGAAATGGTCAAAGCTATTCTGAGGGCGGCGGGTTACGTCCTTTCGGGGATAGAAGATATATTGGAGCAAGAGAGGGTGGTCAAGGGGCGAATAGTCGATCATCCATATCAATTTATCACCAAATGGAGAAATAGGAAAGGGAGTTTTGGAATAGAGATTGTTTGAAGAAGCCTCTACCCAATAAGGATAGGTAGGATGATCTTAATCGATGTCTTCGATGACCTTTGGTTCTTCTTGGGGATCCATTTGTGCCCCAGAAGAATTTTCCTCCCCAGATTTCTTGGACTCTGTCATCATCGGGTTTGAGGTTGCCACAGGCTCGCGGGCTTGGCCTGAGGAATTAGGGGCCAGGGCCTCTTCCTGCACGGATTCCCTCGGTGCGCCCCTTTCCTCTCTTGATCTTCTCAGGAGGTTTGAGTCTTTCAGCGTCTTCTCAGGTCTTTGGTAAGCAAACTCAGAAGCCCCCTCTCTTTTTAATCCATGTCTTGAATAAATATTCTGGGGGTTCCAAAGCAACCAGCCGTGTGATCCAAATCGCTCCGCTCCGCTGATCTGCTCCCTGATTTCCCGTTCTTCAAAGAATCTACGGTCAAAACCATAGTCCCTGAAGGCCTGCAGCCAGGGTCGAAAACGAAGGGGTGAAAGGCCAGTCCTTCCCTGGGCTTTCTTAAGAGAGAGATGGACGATCTCATAAGGATGGGCTGTGGGGATTCGATAACCGGGTATCCCATGATGAAATCCCGACGGATAAAGCATAGGAGAGAGATAGTCCAGATGGGGAGCAAGGGCGTCGAGGGTTTGTCCGATAAAGGTATCATTCAAATTCCAGCAGACATATCCGAAGATGTCGGCTGAAAGAAAGACATTGGTAGGCAACAACCTCCTTCTGGCCTCTTTGATAAACCCCGAGACGGCATTCACCCTGTTCTCCATAGTGTTAGGCATAGAGAACTGAACGGGCGGGGCATCGGGGAACCGGATATAGTCAAATTGGATCTCATCAAACCCTTGTTGAGCGGCTTCGATAGCGATTTGAATATTGTATTCCCAAACCTCTTTCTTAAAGGGGTCGGTCCATGCCAGGCCTTCGCGATCGCGCCAGGTCCTTCCATTCAGATCCTTCACAGCGAGATCAGGCCTGTAGTTCGCCAAGAGATTGTCTTTGAAGACCACGATCCGAGCAATGGTGTAGATGCCTTCGTTTTTCAAAGAACTGATCAACCCCCTCATGTCTTTCACGGTGATGATTTTTTGACCGCCAACCTCCGTGGCCAGGGGGATTGAGCTTGGATAAGGAATCATCCCTCGATCTCCCTTGACGTCGATGACCAGGGTGTTGAGCTCGGTTTCCCGCAAGAGGCGGAGTGCATCCTCTCTCAATCTTCTATCCCCGATTCCGTAAAAGGAGAGATAGAGTCCCTTAGGCGTGAAGGGTACAAGCTCAATCTCCTTGGGGAGGGATACGATCTCCTCCGCAATCCCTATCACCTTTTTGCGAGTTGTTTTATAAAGAGTTTTCAGGGAAGAGGAGGATGGCTTTGCCTCCTGAGGGGCGTTGATGGCCTCGTTTCTCAAGTACCCATGGGCCTTTAAAGCCATCTTTTCCCCCTCGATTTTGATGTGAGCCATTCCCTGTTCATCGGTTTGTTCCATTTCATTCCCGGAGATCACGATGGC
>CAYMTD010000286.1:0-3772 GCA_964393245.1 uncultured Syntrophaceae bacterium | reverse complement strand
CTCGAAGTCGATGGCCACGACTTCCAGGACATATACAGAGGGCTGCGTGAGGCTACCCTCTCTCATCACCCTACGATGATCTTGGCTCGTACTATCATGGGAAAAGGGGTCTCTTTCATGGAAGGAAAGGAGGAGTACCATGGAAGAGCCCTTAATCTCGAAGAGTACAAAAAGGCCATTCAGGAGTTAGGAGTAGAAGATGATTTGGATCGTTATCGCCGAATCCGGGAATCAGGCTCCCTTCCCTACCCGGGAAGAGAGCACTTGATGGAGATCCCATCCGTAAGAATCGGAAGCCCAAGAAATTATGAAAAGGATCAGAAGCTCGATAACCGTTCAGCCTTTGGAAATGCCCTAATCGATCTGGCCAAAGTTAATCTTCAAGGGGACGGCTCTCTTCCACTCGTGGTCTTCGATTGTGACCTCGCTCCCTCTACGAAGACGGCCGCTTTTGCAAAGCAGTTTCCAAGTTACTTTTTCCAGGGAGGAATCCAGGAACACAACACAGCCACGATCGCGGGAGCCATCTCAACTCTCGGCCTCCTCTCCTTCTTTGCAGATTTCGGGGTCTTTGGGGTCGATGAGACCTACAACCAGCACCGACTCAATGATATTAACAAGACAAACCTCAAGCTCATCTGCACCCACAATGGCCTCGATGTGGGTGAGGATGGAAATACCCACCAGTGCATCGATTACATCGGAGTCATTCGAAACCTCTTCGGTTACAAAATCGTCGCTCCGGCTGATCCTAACCAGACCGATCGCGTCGTCCGATATGTCGCGAAAAATCCGGGGAACTTCTTGGTTGCCATGGGCCGTTCTCCAGTTCCCATTATTCTTTCAGAAGAAGGAACCCCTTTTTTTGGTGGGACCTACGAGTTTCGTTACGGTCAGGCTGACCTGATTCGAAACGGTAAGGACGGGGCCATTATTTCGACCGGAAATATGGTTTATCGGGCTGTCCAGGCCTGGGAAAAATTGAGAGAAAAAGGGGTGGCGGTCCAGGTTCTGAACATCTCGTGTTTGAGTGACCTGGATGGGAACGCTATTCAAGCCGCCGCTAAGACCGGACTGATCGTCACCTATGAGGATCACCATATCCAAACGGGACTGGGAAGCCTCGTCGCGAGCGTGTTGGCGGAAAAGGGGTTAAGCATCCGGTTTCGGAAAATGGGAATTACCCAGTACGGAAGCTCTGGTAAGCCGGATGATCTCTATAAAATGCAAGGATTGGATGTGGACAGTCTGGTCGAGACAGTGATAGAAGAGATAGAGAAGAAGTAGGTTGACGTTAAAGATAAACCCAAATAACAATAACCTATTCCAAATGCATAAAATAAGGCGCCATTGGGTCAGAGTAAAAAATAGATGCTGAAACAAGTTCAGCATGACAAAAGACCGTAAAACTCTCATACCGAACTCGTTTCGGAATCTCAATGGTCAAGACCTCAAAATCGATTAGGGTTTGTATGAGTTTTGGTCATTCGGACATTGGATAATTGGAAATTGTTTGAGACCTGGGATTTGGTGATTGGGATTTAAAGGAGATGGATCTTCTTATTTTCGACATGGATGGGGTTCTGATTGATGTCTCAAGGTCTTACCGTGAGACGATTCAACGGACCGTTCAGATTTACCTCGAAACCTGTCTTGCTTTCGAGAAAGGAAAAAGAGAGGCCGTCACAAAGGAAGACATTTCTCTTTTTAAATCCGCCGGAGGGTTCAATAATGACTGGGACCTGACTTCGGGCCTGCTCCTCTATTTGGTCTGCATCTCTGGTTTTCCAACATCTCCGAGAGGAAGAAAGTTTTCCTCTGTCGGAGAGATTGTTTCCCATCTGGTGACACGTTCCTCCAATCTGAATAAGAACATCGCTCAACTCATCCGAAAGAAGAACATTCCTCCTTTTATTAGAAAGGTAAGATTAGGGGGTGGAGGTTTAAAAGGAGTCCGCAAAGTATTAAAGGGTTCGTTTGAAGGATGGGTTTATGGGGATGGGGACCTGAATCAGACCAATGTCGTAAAACGGATTTTTCAGGAGGTCTACCTTGGAAGGAAATTTACTTCCTCTTATCACCTCCCTGCTCTTTTTCATAAAAACCAAGGACTCTATCTCCGGGAGAAATTGATCATATCCAATGGGATTTTATCCACTCTTCGGAAGCGGTGCCGTTTAGGAATTGCGAGCGGTCGTCCGCGGTTTGAAGCCGAGCTTGCCCTGAAGCGTTTTGGTCTTCTTCCTTATTTCGATAGCGTCGTCACTCTTGATGACTGTCTTGAAGAGGAAGAGCGGATCCTTCGATCCACTGGGAAACGGGTAAATTTGTTAAAACCCCACCCCTACTCTCTGCTGAAGGTTGTCCGGGAAATCGGCATTCCCCATCCTCAATGCACATATGTGGGCGATGTGGTTGATGACATGCTGGCTGCCCGAGCTGCCAGGAAAGATCTGGACATCCTCGCGATCGGTTTTCTGCATGGGGAAAAGAAAGATAAGGCCAAGGAGAATTCTCTCTTCAAAGCGGGCGCTGACCTCATCGTTAAGAACACTCCTGACCTTCTAAGGGTCTTAACCTAATTATCATATTGACAAGACCTCTCTTTTCCTTTATAAGCTGTCTACACAGGTAGTAAGCTCGAAAGGAGGCCCCGCATCGACTGGATCCTATTTTCCGTCATCATCGTCGTTGGTTTAGCCCTCTTTTTTGACTACTCCAATGGGTTTCATGATGCGGCTAATGTCGTAGCCACCATCATTGCCACGGGCGCCATGCGCCCCCGGCCCGCCTTAGGATTGGCGGCCTTCTGCCATTTCATCGGCCCCTTTCTCTTTGGAACGGCCGTGGCTGAAACCATTGGGAAAAATATTATCGACATCTCCACTTTCAATACGGCTCTGACGGGGGTCTCGACCAGCCTGATCGTCGCTGCGCTCGTGGGGGCCATCGCCTGGAATCTCCTCACCTGGTTTTGGGGCTTCCCCTCCAGCTCTTCTCATGCCTTGGTGGGAGGGATGGTCGGCGCTGTATGGGTCGCCTATGGACCCGAAAAGATATTATGGAAAGGTCTTCTTTACGTCATCGGGGTTTTGATTTTTTCCCCCATCGTGGGTTTAGTCTTTGGGACCCTTTTTTTCAAAGCCACGATTTACTTCTCTCGAAACGCCACGCCCAGAATAAGCCATTTTTTCAATTGGATGCAGGTCCCCTCTTCGATTGCCCTCTCCCTCAGCCACGGAGCCAATGATGCACAGAAATCGATGGGCCTCATTACGATGTCCCTGGTTATCCTCGGACTTTCGCCGACTTTCGACATTCCGTTCTGGGTGATCGGCAGTTGCGCTGCAGCCATTGCCCTGGGGACCGCCAGTGGCGGATGGCGAATCATTAAGACCCTTGGCTCACGGATCTATCGCTTAAGGTCGGTTCATGCCTTCTGTGCACAGACTTCCTCTGCGACGGTCATCCTTGCGGCAGCTCTGTTGGGAGGGCCAGTCTCAACGACCCATGTGGTCTCCTCCAGTATTATGGGGGTGGGGGCAGGACAGCGGATTTCGGCCGTTCGCTGGGGTGTCGCAAAGAATATTGTGGTCGCCTGGTTTGTTACAATCCCTGCCTCAGCGGTGATGGCGGGAATTAGCTTCTTTTTGCTTCACATGATTCATCCAATATTTTGATAAAAGAGGAGAAAACAATGGGTATCTTCAGAAGAAGGAAACCATTCTCCGGCAGTGAGAGCCGATTTTTCGAAATCCTCTCCCGCCAGTCT
>CAYMTD010000285.1:0-3788 GCA_964393245.1 uncultured Syntrophaceae bacterium | reverse complement strand
GTCCCATACTCAGACCGGTTGAAGCAATTGAATATCTCACTCAAGAAGATGGGCAAAGGCCCCGCTTCCCTATCCATCTCCTATGAAGGTCCCATCTATGACCCCGTGATGAAGGAAAAGGCGCTTCAGTTTGTTAAGGGAGATGAAACATCGGGCTTAATTGGTGCCGAGGGGATCTACCTTTTTTCTTCGTCCTACTGGTACCCCGACAAGTTAGGATCGGCGGCCATCTTCAGCCTTGAGGTATCCATTCCAGAACCCTTTCGCGTCGTCACTCAGGGTGAGCTTCTTTCCGAAGAATTGAAAGATGGCTTCTGGAGAAGCAAGTGGAGGAGTGAGCGGCCAACGGAGGGCCTTGCTCTTGTGGCGGGAAACTATACTGTCAGAAGCCGAAAAGTGAATGGCGTCAAGATCTCCACTTATTTCTTCCCGGAAGATGACAGATTTTCAAAGGTCTTCTTGGACGGAGCGGAGGAGTATCTCAAGATTTATCCTGAACTTCTGGGTCCGTTTCCTTACAGGAAGTTTGATATCGTGCAGAACTTCTTTTCGAGCGGTTACAGTTTCCCCACCTTCACCCTTCTTGCTCCCGAAGCCATTCGTCAGGGGAAAGAGTTTCTCAGGCCGGGTGCACTCGACCACGAGATCGTTCATTCCTGGTGGGGACATCATGTCCGCGCCATGCCTGGAACAGGGAATTGGTCAGAGGCCCTCACCACCTATTGCACGAACTACTTCTATAAAGAGTGGAAGATGGGACAAGAGACGGCGAGTAAGCACCGTCAGGATGTGATGCAGAAATATGCTATTCGAGTCCCGTCCGCAAAGGACTATTCGCTCAGGCAATTTAAAGGAAAAGAGGGAGAGATAGATGGTCTGATCGGCTATGAAAAAGGGTCAATGGTCTTTCATATGCTTCGTCAGAGGCTTGGAAAGGATCTGTTCTTTGACACCCTGAAGAACTTTTCAAGAAAATACGGCGGCAAGTACGCGAACTGGGATGATTTTAAGAAGGCCTTTAAACGGGCTGGGGGAAAGAAGCTGGATCAGTTCTTTTCTCAGTGGCTGGACCGGCCTGGTGGACCCCGGCTGAAGTTGGAGAAGGTTGGATATCAGGTGACGCCTAAAGGATACTTGATTTCTGGAGAGGTGGTTCAAGAGGGAGAGATCTACGAGCTTGAGGTTAAGGTGAGGATCGTTACGGGCGGGAGAGAAAAGGATCTGATCTTGGATGTTTCAAAAAGAAAGAATTCTTTTTCCATAGAGGCTCCTGAGATTCCCATCTCTCTTATCTTGGACCCCGATCATCACATCTTCCGAAGGTTGTACCCAGAGGAGGTCATTCCTTGTTTGAATGCATTCTTGGAAGGGGTTGAAATTTCTTCACCCCCACCCTCACCCTCCCCCGTCAAGGGGGAGGGAAGTGAGGGGCGGAGGATATACGAGAAGATTTTCGTCGTCCCTGATGAAGGTAAGGGGGATGTCGAAGCAAGGAAGATCTATGTTGAGCTGGCGAGAATGGCAAAGGAGAGAAAGGGAGGACAAATTCTGTATGAAAGAGAAGTGACGGAAGAGATGATCTTAAGGTCCTCTCTTCTGCTCTTGGGCGAGAGCTGGAAGCATCCTCTCTTTTCGAAACTGCTATCCACGCTTCCGAGCCCCGCGATCTTGAAAGATGGAATTTTCATTTTGGACGGAGACAAGGTAGACGAAAAAGAAGAATCCCTTCTTCTCACATACCCGCATCCGGAGGCGTCAGGGAAGTGGATCACTGTCTATTTTGGACTCTCTGCCGAAGGCCTCTCCCGGGCTCGCTATCTCTTCTTCTACGGTTGGGATAGTTACGTCCTTTTTAGGAAAGGACGGCCGGAGAGGAGAGGGAGTTTTTCACCGCTACGATCTTTCATTTCTTATAATTTCATGAAAGCAGATCATCTCAACAAGATGCACCCCCTCGAATCGATAGACGAAACAGGCAGGTGAATTCAATATCTTCAGGGCGGATTGGGTTCCGTAGACCGGCAAACCGTTCGTCATTTCCGTGAAAACGGGAATCCAAACGGTGTCCCTTCGAAAACAGGGGACCATAAGAAACGGATTCCTGCTTTCGCAGGAATGACAAGAATAGGAATCCCACATAGAAAATTAAATTGATTTAATCCTTTTTCTTTTTGATAATAAGATAAATTCAAGAATTGTGGAGATGAAGTCATGCGGATTGCTTATTTTGACTGTTTTTCCGGGGCCAGCGGAGACATGATCCTCGGTTCGATGATTGATGCTGGATTGAGCGTCCGGGAATTGAGAAAAGAATTGAGGAAAATTCCAGTATCGGACGTGCAGTTCAATGTAAGGAAAGTCCTTAAGAAGGGGATCTCCGCAACGCAGGTCATCGTCACGGGGAAGAGGGAGGAGAGATCTCATCGGAATCTGCAGGAGCTTTTGAGGATTATTAAGAAGAGCCATTTGGATTCTGAGATCAAGAAAAAGAGTCGAGAGGTGCTTGAACGCATTGCCTCGGTGGAGGCTGAAATTCATCGAAAACCAGCGGAAGAGATCCATTTTCATGAGCTGGGTGGCCTCGATTCCATCATCGATATTGTCGGGTCGATCTGGGGCTTTTACGAACTGGAGATCGATAAGCTCTATGTATCGAAAGTTAACGTAGGGTCAGGATTTGTGGAATGTGAACATGGCATTCTTCCGGTGCCCGCGCCTGCGACCGTGGCACTTATGAAGGGAAAGCCCATTTACTCGTCAGGCGTTGAACGGGAGCTTCTCACCCCTACCGGGGCCGCCCTCCTCACCTTTTTGGGTTCTGATTTTGGGAACATGCCTGAAATGGAAGTCGAAAGGGTAGGGTATGGAGCGGGACGGGATGACCTCCCCCATCCGAACCTCCTCAGGTTCCTTATCGGCTCTCCATCTGCGAACTCGGGTGTGGAAAAAGTCACTCTCATAGATGCGAGTATCGATGATATGAATCCCCAGTTTTATGAGTATGTAATGGAAAAGCTCTTTGGCATGGGAGTACAGGAGGTCTATCTCACTCCTATCTTCATGAAGAAGAACCGGCCGGGGACACTTCTCACCGTTATTTGCAAACCTGAGAAACTTCCTTCGGTTACGGAATTCCTGCTTAGGGAAACGACTACCATTGGGTTGCGATGGCACGAAGAAGAGAGGAGCCGGGCCGAACGGGAGACCGTTGTCTTGCAAACAAAGTATGGAAAGATCCGCTTTAAACTGGCTCGATGGCAGGGAAGCCTCATCAACCTATCTCCCGAGTATGAGGATTGCAGAAGAGTGGCGGCGAAGAAGAAGGTCCCCCTGAAACAGGTCTTCGAAGAAGCGAGAAAAGAGGCCGGGACGTTCTTTGAGAGGCGGAAGAGTCGAAGATAGTTTGCTCTGTCGACCGTCTACGATCCCTTGAATTTCGCCAGAGGGGAGCTTACATTTAAGGTGTGGAGGCAAGAAAATGAAAACGAATAGACTTTTCTATTGTTTCACACTTCTTCTTGGTTTGGTCCTTTGGTTGACGCCAACGGGTTGGGCCCAGCCAAAGCCAGGGACGAGCGCCCCCGTCATTACCCATTCCTTTGCTGTCGAGAAAGCCTACTACGGCTATATATGGAAAATCTATATCGAAGCCGAGGATCCAGACGGGGATATGTATAAGATCGTTTCCACAGTCCATCAACCGGGATGGGGGTACTATTTCCCCGATACCATTCTTATCAAGTCTCAGAATCGAAGGTACCTGAAAGGATATATTCAGTGGAATACCT
>CAYMTD010000284.1:0-3809 GCA_964393245.1 uncultured Syntrophaceae bacterium | reverse complement strand
GGGAGAAGGAATTCCAAAAAATGGAAAAGAAACCCCTTATCATCAATACGTCAAGAGGACCGATCGTCGATGAGAGCGCCCTGATTCAAGCTTTAGCAAAGGGACAGATCTCTGGCGCAGGTCTGGACGTGCTTGAAAAAGAACCTCCCGATCCCCAAAACCCCTTGCTGAAGATGGAACATGTCATCCTCTCACCTCACGTCGGTTTCTATTCAGAAGAGTCGATCCACGAACTGAAACGAAGAGCGGCAAAGGTTGTTTCAGCGGTTCTCTTGGGAAAATGGCCCAAGACGGTGGTGAATCCAGAAGTCAAAGGAGCAGCTCGGGCCATTCTTTTTCCAACTCTTTGAGAAATTAATCTGTAGGGTACGTTTCCCCTGCCTACCGGCAGGCAGGCGAAAGCACCGCTAATGGCATGATCGGTGTCATGCCCAACAGAATCCTCGTGGCACAAGAGGTGTTTATATTAGTTTGGGGGCTGACCAAGGAAGAACCTGATAAGATCACGGATCGTGTAGCCGATCATGATGGCTCCAGAGATCGGAAGGATCATGTACCAGAGCGTTCTTGGTAATTGCAGGATCGGGGAACGATCGGTCGCCCGGAGCGCGATTAAACCTCCTTCGTAAGTAAAGACGACAAGGAAGACGAGTGCGCAGAGGCTCAAGAAGATCTCGAGCACCCTTCCTGATCGCTTTCCCCCCAACCGCTCGGGGATAACCTCCACATGGAAGTGAGTCCTTCCTCTCCACAAAGCAGCCGCCCCCAAGAAAATCATCCAGGCAAAGGCAAACTCGATAATCTCGTCTGCCCATCCCATGGATGAGATAGGAAGGTATCTGGTGGCTATCTATAAGGCTAAGCCCTCACTTCTCCATGGCTACGGCATCCATACATCTTTTAATATTATCCTTCCATGAAAAACCTGGAACAAAAACGGTAGCCAATTTCATACTCTCATCCATGGTATTTTTTATCTGATGCTGTTCTCCAGCGGGGACCCACAAAGCCACATCGGTCTCTATTGGCATCTCTTTACCTTCACAGATACTGACCCCTCTTCCGTACACGATATAGATCAGTTCTGGACGATCATGAGAATGATAATCGGTCTGGCTGTGTGGATAGATAATGGCATGAGTGAATAACAGCTCTTTAATACCTCCTTTCTCCTCATCTGGAGAGAAAATGGTCTTAATGGTTCGCTTAAAAGGTTCTTGAATTGTAACCCCTTCTTCTTCCCATGCCTTGACGATTTTCATTCTTTACCTCCTTCTTGAGATTCAACATTTGAACTGCTTGTAAAGCACACCCCAAAGAATTTTCCCCTCAGCTGGCGGGAGGGATCATTCGTAGGTTACGCTTCCATTATGACGAATTTCGTTGAGCACCCATACGCTTTTTATAAATTCGAGAGAGCCCTTCAGAACCCTTCTAATCTCTGGAAGTTCGACTGGAGTATGATCGATCCAGGGAATGAAGTCTCGACCCCGTTTAAGACATAATGGAAGTTCAATACCCATAGGGATGGAAGGTACTTTTTCATAAATTGATCGAAGGACCATCCGATAGTTAATCACCCCTTTTCCAATCTCAGAATAGAAATAGCCTGCTTCATCCTCTCTGATGTCTTTCAAATGAAAATGGACCGACCAAGGAATGGCCTCTTCAAAATCCGCTTCGGGCCTCAGAGTCCCTTTTGAATAGATAAAGATGTTACCAATGTCGTAGTTGAGTCTAACAAAGTCAGAACCGATCTTCTGAACGGTGAGAGCTCCTGTTTTCGCATAGTCGACGATATGGTCCTCTCCGTCTCCTGGGTTTTCGAGGGCGATGATGAGTTGTATCGATTCCGCAAACTGAGCCATTATTCCCATATTCTTAAAAAAAGAATTCTCATGAGATCTCTGGGAGGCATTCGTGATGATGATGCGGGCTCCTATCTCCTTTGCAAAAGTCATTTTCCTCTTAAAGGGATCTACGGAGTCGTCTCTTCCCAAATCCATATGAGCTGATAAAGCCACCATTGAAAGACCAAATTCTGAAAGCATCCGTCTGAACTTTTGCGCATTCTTTTCAGAGAAATCTTCTTCCTTCAGATCTGAGGAATAGGCCTTGATGAAGGCCAACTCCACATACTTTGCCCCAAGCCCAGAGATCTCTCGTAGTGCCGTCGGAAGGTCATGACCTTGGTAGGCCAATGTGCTCACCGAAATGATCTGCTCCATTTTTGAACCCTCTGAAATTGTATTACTTCCCTTTTGTTCATCCATTCTGGTCAATTGCTTCTGATCGTTCTTTTTAGTTCAATTGGAGAAATTCTTTAGTCATAAACCTCTCCAATTTGATCAAAGGTGGTTTTGAGAATTCCATAAAGGCCTCTATAGATTTGGAACAGTCTCTCATAAACCGCCACGTTCTCGGGAATGGGAAAGTTTTGAGTTTCAATCTTTAGCTCCTTCACAGCCTCCTCAACGGTTGGCCAGATTCCGATCCCTACTCCTGCGACCAGAGCAGCACCATAGGCTCCTCCCTCACCTCCATGGCTCATAGTGAGAACTTCACGATTGAAGATATCGGCATGAATCTGGCGCCATAGGTCGCTGCGAGCTCCACCACCTGAAGTCCGGATCTCGTTAAGAGGAACGTTCATCTCCTTTATCACTTCTGTAACGTCCCTTAAACTGAAAATGACACCTTCAAAAACACTACGTATGAGATGAGGTCTTTTATGGTGAAGGGTGAGACCAATAAATGCTCCTCTGGCATGGGGATCGGTGTGGGGACAGCGTTCACCCATCAGGTAGGGTAAAAATAGAAGTCCTTCCGAGCCTGGTTCCACTTGGGAAGCTTCATGGCTGAGGATTTCGTACACATCCACCCCGGTCCTTTTAGAAACCTCCCTTTCAGACTCGCCAAGGACATCCCGGAACCATAGGAGGGATCCTCCGGCAGCCAACGTTACCCCCATGATGTGCCATTTATCCGGCATGGTATTACAAAAGATCTGCAGTTTGCCCTCGGGATTTTTCTGACATTCGTCCAGGGCCATGGTGACGTTCCCTGCCGTTCCAATAGTTGTTCCGAGAATCCCAGGTTCCACGATACCCGTGCCGGTAGTCTGAACTATGGCGTCGCCCCCGCCGCCGGCCACAGGGAGATGGACTGGCAATCCAAGTTCCTTAGCAACGGTAGACCTTACCCTGCCGCTAACCTCAGGAGATTCATAACAAGGGGGAACCCACCCCTTTGGAATCTCTAAAATGTCCAAAAGCTCATAGGACCATTCCCTTTTACGAACATTGAAAAGCCCAGTTCCCGAAGCATCCGAGACTTCTGTGGCGAACTCTCCAGTCAAGCGAAACCGAATATAATCTTTGGGATTCAGTATTACCCTGATTTCCTCATATAGATGGGGCTCATTTTCACGAACCCAGAGGATCTTTCCTCCTGTATAACCTGGAAGCATTCGATTGTTAGTAAGTCGAAGAAGTGCTTCAATCCCCCCCACTCTCTCATAGATTTTTTTGCACTGTTTTTCGGTTCTCTGATCATTCCAAAGGATACACGGTCTTAGAACTTTAGAATCTCTATCAAGGATAACTAACCCATGCATTTGACCACTGAGTCCAACCGCCTTGATACTACTGGTAGATGGGCAATCCTTTATCAACTTTTTTATAGTAATTTCCACCGCCTTCCACCAGTCCTCTGGATCCTGTTCAGACCAACCAGGTTTTGGGATGGAGAGAGGGTACTCCTTCTGGGCCCTAGCGACTACTTCTCCCAGGTCATCAATGAGTACAGAT
>CAYMTD010000283.1:0-3826 GCA_964393245.1 uncultured Syntrophaceae bacterium | reverse complement strand
ACAAGGCTGAAGCCTTGCCCTACAAGTAAAATTATTTCTTGCGTTTGTATTAATTAGTTCGAAGTTTTCGGTAACAGGTGTGCGTTAGCGTTTTTTCTACATTTTCTATTTCAAACGTGACGGCGTGAAGCTTAGCTGAGTTGTGCCCCAACCAGGCAGGCTGACCCGGATTGAGGCAAAGCGTCTTTCCAATGTGGTCAAAATAGGCACCCGAAATCTCAGGTGATTCGTGAATGTGACCATGGAGGGTTAAGAGGGGCTGATTTTCTTCAATAAAGGCCCTTATGGAACGGCTGCCCGCGGATCTTTTTCCTTCGATGAGGTCGAGTTTCGTTTGATGAGGAGGGGAATGCATGACATAGATCGCCTTTTTTTGGTCTTTCGGTTTTGGAAGTAGCTTCAGATCTTGGCGGATGGTTGTCTGTTGTCTCAGATAGAGTTGGGGGTCAATGGGGATCAGCTGCTCTCCCTCCGTAGAAGCTCGGACATAAGAGGGATTCTTTTGAGGAGGCCAGGGGGCTTCTGGGTCGTCCATCTTCTCATAATCCTTCGGCCGGAACGGAGTCGGTGGGACAACAGGATATCCGATCAGTTCGTAGTCATTATTTAGCCGATAATTTTTATGACTAAGGTCCATTAATTCTTCGATAGGTTCTGCAAACAGAAAGGGATAACCCAAATCCCAATTCCCTGGGATGAGAAAGATTTGTTTGACTGAGGTGGCTTCAAGAATCTTTTTGAAAAAAGGAAACAAGAACTGGTTAATGAAAAGTCTTTGGTTTGGTATCATATCTTCATATCGTTTGCTCGGAGGAAAAGAAGGGAGAAGATCGCCACCGAGAGCTATGATTTCTGGCAAGGAGGCAATAGATAGCTCAAAGAGCTCCTGATAAAGGCGAGTTTCGCCGTGGAGATCCGAGGTATACAAAACTTTCATATCAATAACCAAACTCCAAGCACCAATCCCCTAATAATATTCAATTGACCAATGACCAAATGACAAGAAATTAGATTATGGGAAAATTTCTTCATAAGTTTGGGAATTGGGTGTAGGAGTTTATTTGGATTTTGGAATTTGGGATTTGGAATTTCCATTCCATAGGAATGGAGTTATTCTTCAAAATCCTCAACAAGGGTCCAGTCCTCCGTGGTCTTCACCATCTTGAAGGTCATGTTGCAATAGGAGCAGAGAACCAGGTCGCCCGATTCTTCATCGCCGTCCAGTGGAATATCGGCAGCACAAATGGGACAGGTTAGTTCTTTTGTCATGAAATACCTCCCGGGGTTTAGCCACAAATCTTTTTTTAATATGATAACAAAAATTCAGATATTTTTCTTCCCTTTTTGACCGTCTTTTCTTATAATAGACTTAGTTTTCTTCTAAGATCTTCGTCTGAGGCTCAAAATCTGGAGAAATCGAAGGAGGATTGTTGATGAAGAAGAGAGCAGCTACGATCGGCCTGTTCATTATCATCGGCGGGATCGCTATCTTTTTAATGGGATGTCCACCACCCATTGTCAGGGTAAGACCACCAGAACCTCGCGTTGAAATTTATGGACCACCTCCACATTCTGAAGCCGTTTGGATCCCGGGCTACTGGCAACATAGGAGAGGAGAATGGATTTGGATTCCAGGCCATTGGGAGAGGCGGCCGAAACCACGCGCCGTTTGGGTACCAGGCTATTGGGAGGCGAGAAGGGGTGGTTGGGTGTGGCATAAAGGACATTGGGAGTATCGTTGAACAGTTTAGAGTTATGAGTTAAGAATTGAGAGTTAATAGATTTTGATTCATAATTCATAACTCATAATTTTTAATTGGGGTTCTAAAATGTTTGGACTGGGTTTGCCGGAAGTTTTCGCCATCTTGGTGATTCTCCTTGTCCTTTTTGGAGCCAGAAGGCTCCCTCAAATTGGGGAAGGTTTGGGGAAGACGATTAAGGAATTGAGAAAGATCCGGGACGAACGAGGGGCAGACAAGGAGAAAGGGAAAAAGGAAAAGGAAGGAAGTTTGATTTCTGATATCAAAAAAGAAGTGGAAGAGGTTCCCGGTCTAAAAGAAATCAAAGAGATCAAGAAAACTGCCGATCAGGTAAAAAATATTACAAGATTTCTAAAATAGAACATTTGAGATTTCTTGGACCGTCATCCTGAACCATGCCCTGAACTTGTTTCATGGGTCGTTTCAGGATCTCACCCCATGGACACGACGAGATGCTGAAATAAGTTCCGCATGACTAATTTTACTGTTTAGCTAATTTCTGAGATATCCTCTTCTCCTTATTCAATCCCCATCCTCAGTTGCAACATTACGTTTTCTTTTCCTTCCAATCCGTGTGAAACACTCCCTCGCGGTCCGTCCTTCGGTAAGTGTGGGCACCAAAGTAGTCTCGCTGGGCTTGAATCAAATTAGCTGGTAATCGGGGGCTTCGATAAGAATCGAAATATGCCAAGGAGGCACTCACCGCCGGAACTGGGATAGCCAGGTGGACGGCTGTCTCAATGACATGCCTCCAAGCCTTCTGTCGCTGGAGGAGGGCCTCCCGGAAAAAAGGGGCCATGATCAGGCTTGGAAGGGTTGGATTGTCCTGATAAGCTCTGGAGACGTCGTCCAAGAATCGGGCCCGAATAATGCAACCACCGCGCCAGATGCGGGCGATTTCTGCTAAGTTCAAATGGTACCGGTATTCGAGGCTGGCGGCCCGAAGCAGCGCCAGCCCCTGAGCATAAGTGCAGATTTTCGAGGCGTAGAGGGCAGCGCCCACCTCTTCTATAAAGGCTACCCGGTCACCGGAATAGGAACGAGAGGGGAGGGCAAAAGCACTGGAGGCCTTTTCGCGTTCCCTCTTTAATGCAGAAAGGTTTCGTGCTTCCACTGCTGCATTGATCGTGGGGATTGGAATCCCAAGATCGAAGGCATTCTGACTGGTCCACTTTCCCGTTCCTTTTTGGCTTGCCGAATCAAGAATCCTGTCAACCAAGGGTTCATTCGTTTCTCTGTCCTTCACTGTAAAGATATCGGAGGTGATTTCGATCAAATAAGAGGAGAGGGGGCCTTTATTCCATCGGGAGAAGATTTGATGAAGCTCTGCCGCAGACAGACCGACCCCGCGATGAAGAAGATCATAAGCTTCGGCAATGAGTTGCATATCTCCATATTCGATCGCGTTATGAATCATCTTAACGTAATGTCCAGACCCCCGGGGTCCGATATGGGTCACGCAGGGATCCCCATTAACCTTTGCCGCTATGGCTTTTAGGGTCGGTTCGATGAGGCCATAGGCCTCCGAAGAGCCACCGGGCATGATGCTTGGACCTTTGAGGGCGCCTTCTTCTCCACCTGAAATTCCTGTTCCTATGTAAAGGTAACCCTTTGATTCGACCTCTTTTGAACGGCGTTCTGTATCCTGGAAGAAAGAGTTCCCCCCGTCAATGATGAGATCACCCGGTTCGAGCAATGGCGTTAGTTGCGAAATCATTTCATCGACCGGCGGGCCCGCTTTAACCATCAGGAGGACTTTTCGAGGCCTTTTGAGCAAGGCAACCAAATCCCTCAATGAAAAGGCAGCCTTAATATTTTTATCTGCCGCCTTTTCTTTCATGAAGGTTTCAGTAGTCGCCTTTGTACGATTATAGACGACAACCCTAAAACTATTTCGCTCCATATTCAGCACAAGGTTCTGTCCCATGACAGCCAGTCCGATCAAGCCTACGTCATAGAGTTCCATTATGTTCCTCCCTCCTCTAACCTCCAACCTTTAGATTCCTACATTGTTAAATCTGAGAATTTTCTTCTAACATTTTTTGTATGCCTCCCAATAATCTCCC
>CAYMTD010000282.1:0-3828 GCA_964393245.1 uncultured Syntrophaceae bacterium | reverse complement strand
CCGCCATGAGGGCCAGAGGGGCACAGGTGACGGATGTGGTGGTCCTGGTGGTTGCCGCAGATGACGGTGTGATGCCGCAGACGAAAGAGGCGATCGACCATGCTCGGGCAGCCAAGGTTCCAATCCTTGTGGCCATCAACAAGATTGATAAGCCAAATGCCAATCCAGAAAAAGTGAAAAAAGATCTGGCCGATTACGGTCTTGTTCCTGAACAGTGGGGGGGAAATACACTCTTTGCTGAAGTCTCTGCGAAGCAGAAGACCGGAATTAAGGAGCTGCTGGAACTCATTCTTCTTCAAGCGGAGATCCTGGAGTTAAAGGCCAATCCGGATAAACCGGCTCGCGGCGTCATCATCGAGGCAAAGCTGGATAAGGGAAGAGGCCCGGTGGCAACCGTGCTCGTTCAGGAAGGTTCGTTGAAGGCGGGGGACGTCTTTGTGGCAGGATCGCATTACGGAAGGGTAAGGGCCCTGCTGAACGACAAAGGACAAAAGATAGGACGGACCGATCCCTCTACGCCTGTGGAGGTCATCGGCTTTACCGACGTCCCTGAGGCAGGAGATCCATTCATCGTGGTTTCCGAAGAAAGGATGGCGAAGCAGATCAGTCTTTACCGGCAGGAAAAGATCCGTGAAAAAGAGCTCTCCAAATTGAGCAAAGTTTCTCTCGAGGAGCTCTATGATAAGATTAAGAAGGGAGAGATCAAGGAGCTGAATGTGATCATCAAGGCTGATGTCCAAGGGTCGATCGAAGCGGTCAAGGAGGCCTTGAAGAAAATTTCAACCGATGCGGTCAAGGTTAATATCATCCATGACGCCGTGGGCGGCATTACTGAAACCGATGTGAATTTAGCGGCTGCGTCCAATGCCATTATCATCGGCTTCAATGTGAGGCCAGGCCCGAAGGCTCAAAGCCTCGCCGAGCAGGAGCAGGTGGATATCCGAACCTATTCGATCATCTACGATGCCATCGATGATGTCAGAAAGGCCTTGGAAGGGTTGCTCGAACCGACCTACAAGGAGCATCTGTTGGGAAGGGCCCAGGTGATCCAGTTGTTCAACATCCGAAAGGTAGGAACTGTGGCGGGAAGCGTCATCTTAGATGGGAAGGTCGTGAGGGGATCGCATGCACGGGTATTGAGAGATAATGTGGTGGTCTACGACAGCCGCATCGGATCTGTTCGACGCTTCAAAGACGATGTGAAGGAATGTTCGCAAGGCCTCGAATGTGGCATCTGGATCGAAAATTTTAACGATGTCAAGTTGGGAGATATCATCGAGTCTTACGAGATGGAAGAAGTCCGACCTCACCTCTCCTAAGCGCCATGGGGCCTCTTCCTCTGCGTGGACAAAAGGCTGCGGAAGGTCCTGGGGCCTTACAGAGGCAGGCTCCGTGACCGTAAGGGAAGGGAAAATGGGAAGGAATAGAGATGGTCATCGGGGTTTGCCAACTCGATTTTCGGATTCCTGAGAACCAGTCCCTCAAAGGGAAACGCCATGTGATCCGAAAGATCATTGATCGAGTCAGACATCGGTTCAACGTGGCGATCTCAGAGGTGGGGGATAACGACCTCTGGCAAAGAGGCCAGATTGGTATTTGTACCGTAGGCAACGATCGTCGACATATCAATTCCAGTCTGGACAAAGTGATTGACTTCATTGAGAAAATGAATCTTGTTGAAATGGTGCGGACCGAGATGGAGATTATCACCCTATGAGGTTCCTTCGCATCGTTGGAGAGCGCTTGGTCAGGGGTTTTCACACAAAAAATGGAAGGAAAACGTTCCGATAAGATTGCTGATTTGATTCAAAAGGAAATCTCTCAAATGCTGATGAGGACTTTAAAGGATCCTCGAATCGGGTTTGTCACGATTACGAAGGTTGCGGTTTCTGAAGACTGCCGAATGGCTAGAATCTATTTCAGCGTGACGGGTTCCCCTGACGAAAGAGAGAGATCGACCGAAGGACTCAACAGTGCAAAAGGGTATGTCCGTAAGGAGTTGAGCCGGAGGATCCGGATGAAACATACCCCCGAGATCACCTTTCAGTTTGACCCCTCCATTGAGTATGCGATCCACATCGGAGAGGTGATCGAACAGATCAGAAAAGAACGGGAGGATAAGGAAGATGGGGATTGATGGTCTCCTCATCATCGATAAGCCTGAAGGGGTGACCTCTCTCGACGTGGTGAGAGAGGTGAAACGTCGATTGAGGGCAAACCGGGCGGGTCACATCGGGACCCTTGATCCCTTTGCCACCGGGGTCCTCCCAATTGCCATCAATGAGGGGACGAAACTCATCCCATTCATCAACGATGAGCCAAAGGAATACGAGGCCACCCTGAAGTTGGGGGAGGAGACGACTACGGACGACCTTACTGGAGAGGTCGTTTCGAGCCAGCGATGGGAGGATCTATCCCTGGACGTTATCCGGTCTGCCTTTCAGACCTTCTTGGGAAAGATTCGACAGATTCCTCCAATGTTTTCAGCCATTAAGAGAGAAGGAAAACCCCTTTACCGTTTAGCCAGGAGAGGCGAACAGGTGGAACGCAGCGAACGGGATCTGGAGATTTTTTCTCTTCAGATCGAAGAGATCGATCTGCCAAAGATTCGTTTCAGGGTTTCCTGTTCCAAAGGGACGTATATCCGCGCTTTGGCGAGGGATATTGGAAGAGAAATCGGATGTGGTGCGCACCTGATTCAACTCAGGCGTCTCCGGAGCGGGCCTTTCACCCTCGAACAGACCCTCTCTTGGGAAAGGCTGAAGGGACTCTTACCCGAGAGTGGCTCTTTCCCTGGACTGATCCCACTGGCGGAGGCCCTCCCCAGTTTGCCCGAAGTGATTGGCGACGAGCAGCTCGTCAGGAAAGCCCGTCACGGAAGAGAGATGCTCGTTCGAGACCTCTCTGCTGGAACCCTTCCCAACTTTGAAAAGGGTCAATGGTTGAAGATTACCTCCCCCCAGGAGGGTCTGGTAGCCATCCTAAGATCCGAGGTCAGAGGCGCCGAAATTTCATCCGCAAGCCCGGACAAGGTGGCCCTTCGTCCTGTGAGAGTCTTTCAACCTAATGGACCCCCACGGGCTAAACCCGCAGTTCCCAACATATGCCCGCAAGGGATGAACATCCCGTTCCAGAGGACCAATTCGCCCATGGGTAGAGACCCCTGCCTGCCGGCAGGCAGGCGTGGTTCTCTTGGTTCGGGACAAAAGGTCAGCGGGCGAAGATCACAGTTAGTTTGAAGGAGGTACTTCATGGCACTGGTTCAAGAGAAAAAGAAGGAGACCATCGAGCAGTTTAGAAGCCACGATAAAGACACGGGATCGCCGGAGGTTCAGATCGCATTGCTCACCGAACGGATCCAATATCTGACCGAACATTTTAAAGCCCATAAGAGAGATCATCACTCGCGGCGAGGGCTGCTCAAATTGGTGGGGCAGCGGAGGAGGCTTTTGAACTACCTCAAAGAGAACAAGGTCGATCGTTATCGAATGGTGATTGATAAGTTAGGCCTCAGAAAGTAAGGCCAATATCTTTTGTGTAAAGCGAAACCTCATGAAAATTTGATCAGAAGGAGTTAATAAAAACTTATGGTTGAAAAGTTGCAAATCGATTTTGGTGGAAGGCCTTTTTCGATTGAAACGGGAAGGGTCGCCAGACAGGCCAACGGCTCTGTCTTGGTTCAGTATGGCGAAACGATTGTCCTGGTCACGGCCGTTACCGCGGAAAAGAAGAGAGAGGGAATTGATTTTATCCCTCTCACCGTCAATTACTTGGAAATGACCTATGCGGCGGGGAGGATCCCCGGAGGCTTCTTTAAGAGGGAAGGGA
>CAYMTD010000281.1:0-3869 GCA_964393245.1 uncultured Syntrophaceae bacterium | reverse complement strand
AGCGTGCTGGCTGGGATCAGTTATGGCCCTCCTCTAACTGATCCCTTTAAATTTTCCAGTAAATCTATCGGCTTCCATTTGTTTCCCACATTGGCTGTGAATACCCTGTTGAAAACTCGCACCCCTTCTTGCTATTGCAGCCTACCCGACAACCTTATTATCAAAATGCCTATTCTTTAATCACTGAAATGACTAATGTTTTTAGCTAATTAAGTTGACAGTATGAGATTTTACTCGCGCCCATCTTGCTTTAAAGCGCGCACGACTTCAGACGGAAATCCCAATTGCGAGACGAATTCCCTTTTAATCTCTTTGAAGTTCAGGGCCTCAAGAAAAGGTGCCACAAAAACCCCCCTGCAGCCCGCCAGCAGCGGGGGCTTCAGTTTGTATATCCCCTCATAAATCTGGTTCACAGGGCTTTTCCCTTTTGTCATATTGACCAAGACGATCCTCCCCCCATCTTTTAATACCCTTTTGAATTCGAACAGAATGGGAAAGAAGTCCCCAACGGGTAGGATGTCGAACAGATACTGATTCATCAACACGTCAAACGTCCTGTCCTCAAACGGGAGATGATGACAATCGCACAGGTTTAGTCTGTAATTTCCACAGCCGGTCCTCGAAATTCTCTTACGAGCCTTCTCCAGCATCTTAACTGATATATCGATTCCCTCAACCCATCCTGATGGATTCCTCTTCAGTATCTCCACGAAATTGAGGCCTGTCCCCAAGGCAACCTCCAAAATCTTCTCTCCGTCTTTGATGGCAGCTAAATTTAATGCTTTCTGACGTGCTTTCGATTCCATGAGAAAGCCGAAAATGTCATAGATCGAAGCAATCCGGTCGTATTTGCGAACCATCTGCTCGGGAGAGATGCGAGCCTCTAGGATCTCTTGGTTCATTCGATTCTTGACATTCTGGGTTTTGAAAAAGGACTTTACTAACTTACAGGATTTAAAGGAAATGAGTCAAGAATTTTTTTGATTGTCCTCCCTCAATCTGTCAGAGAGGCTCTTTCAACCCTTGGAGGTTGTACCGAAATATTCATTAATCTTCCCGAGGACGATGTGAGGAATGTCCTCCTTTCGCTTAACGGAGAAGATGCTGATATTTCGCTTCTTCTCGACGGCCCTCTGGAATCTTGTGGCGTACGGGTTTTCACCGATGTGGACCGCTGTGATTCGATTCTGGATCTGTCCGAAAAATCCGATCAATGATTCTAAGTTGGTGATCTTCATATCGGTTATAATGAAAAGATCTAGGTGCTTTCTTCCACGGATCAGAGGATAAACATCTTCCAAATCGAGTGCGGTTCCCCCTCCAAAATACTTACAGAGGACTCGATAGATGTCCTCACGATGATTGGTGAAATCGAGGATGTCCTTTCCGCCCATGGGAGCGTCACTAAAATTATAAACCCCCACTTTCGAATCGTTTCTCAGGTAGGCATTGGCGGCGCAGGCAGCGCCGAGGACGGCATAAGAGAGGTTTTTTCGAGGGTTGATCATGCTCCCTGAAGAATCGATCGCGATCAAACAATCGGGTGTCCCCTCGATCTTTCCTCTCCCCTTCCCTTCTCGTTTCTTCCAAATCTGAGTGATCCCAGGCATGATCTTCCCAAAACTGGTCCAGATGTCTACGTCCTGGAAGGGGGATCCCACCTCCCAAGGAGAATGAGAATGAGGATGGAGGTATCCCTTCTTCTCCAACGGGACTTTCCGAATGGGAATGGAGTAACTCTCTGCCAATTTCATATAGAAAAGGATATCTGCATCGATCGGAGCCCCTCGCCCTCGTCCCATTCCTCCTTCCATTCCATAACCTGCTTCTTTCAACTCCTCCGAAAAGTCTTCCACAATATCTTTGAACTCAGGCAGGGCCATGGTCTTCTTGGCGAAATCCCTTAACCCCTGGTCAATTTCCTCGTAAGAATACGAGTTCAGGTCGTGATCCCCCTGTGGGTTACTGTCTCCTTTCCCTCCCGTGGCCTCTTGCTCTTTCTGTTCTTCGAGGAGGAGGGGCTTTATCGAGCGGGCGAACTTCTTCATGCTCTCCGGCCACCGAGATCGATCGAGATAAGGGATCCGCGCAAGACGCCGGACAATCTGCTCGTGGCTTTTTTTCACGGTTTTAGCTTCCATGATCCCCAAGTCGACTCCCCATATTTTTTCATAAAGGGAAGCAAGGACTTTTTTCACTTCCCCTTTCTTCAAAATCCGATGGAGCTCAGGGATTTCAGTAAATCTCTTCTTCACACAATACGTGTCGGCCGTCACATCGATGAAGTAATTCGCCGCCTGTTTGGCAAGCTCCTTGTCGCCCATCACCTTCTTGGCCTCCGCATAGAGCAACAGGTGGGTGTGAAAGTCCCACGGGCAGAAGGTGTAATGAGTGATCCCGTGGTCGAGGAGGGCTTCGATCACGATTTCTTCCGCCATCTTCTCTCTCGTTTGGGATAGAAACGCGGGGTTGAGGGTAATCTGTTTCTGTTTCATCTCCAATCCCACCGCTTCCTCCTCCTGCTCTTTCGCATCTGAAGCCGTAACCTCTCCGATCTTTGGGACGGGGATCTCGGGATAGAGATGCTTCTTCTTCAACTTCGGCCAGAGTTCGTCGATGATGTCTTGGTATCTCTTCGCTTCAGACATGGAGCTTCCGGTTCTCAGTAATAGAGATTGGGATGGCGGGCTTTTCCTGGATAGACGAGTTTCTCCCGCTCAAAAACCTTTCCTTCCACAATGTTTCCTAACCCTCTGATCCTTCCACCCACATAGATTTCACCCCCCATCATCCATTCTCCGGTATGAAGGCCAATATTCTTCTTGACCAAGATCTTGCCGCTCCTCATTTCTGCCCCGGTCCAGTTCTTGGTATTTCCCTCCACGATCAATTCCCCGCCTTCCAGGCCAATCCCGGTAAAATCGCCGCCATCTCCTTCAATGACCAATCGCTTTCCCTTTGGGAGACGGAATCCAATGAGATTGATCTCTGTTTTAAGCTCAGAAAGTTTTAGCAGGATCTCCTCTTCCTTGGCATAGTTACAGAGAGCGGAGATATAGAGCCCCGCGGGGCCCGGGATGAAATAAGGGATTTTCTGTGTATTCTCTAAGGCAAAACAGAAATCTTCAATATCCTCTGCAGAATAATCGATCTCCCGCACATGTTTCTCAGCGACCTCGTAGGCCTTGATGATCGTATTGTATTGGACCATCCAGACGAGTTCCTTGGCTTCTTCCTCCAAGAGCTTTTCGTAACCCCGCCGGATCTGATCCATCACGACCTCGGTGGACTCAATGATGTGATCTAAGGGGATTTGGGTCTTTTTGAAGGTGAAGGTGTCGAATTCCTCAAAAGGGTTCCGAATCCTCCGGATCTCTTTTCCGGTGGTTTCTGTGAACCCCTTCTTGGTTGACAGGTTTTCCTTCATCCTTCCATCCATTTAAACGCGTTGAGGATTAGGAGCGCCGGGTCGCAAGATCTTTCTTAATTTCTGCATAGAGGGGATGGTCTCCTTCCAGAGGCTCCAGAGATTCACCCTGGAAGATTTTCGATCCCACGGCGAGGGCATCCTTCAGATGTTCACTCTGTTCTCGATAGCGCTGAGAGACCGTTTTCACGGCCTCCTTCGCCAGAAAAATGGGGAAGGGATCATCCCTCTTTGACCTCTCCTTCAGGGAAAGGATCTCATCCTTCCACTGAGTTCGATGGGCCAGGCTGTAAGGGAGAACGGACTTGACATGTTCAATATCGACTTCGGAGTCTTCGAGAAGCCAGGCCAGGCCCTGAGCATACTGTTTGATGGAAATGGGGAGCCGATTGGAGGCACAGTTCTTGATTTCATGGCAGAGATAACCGGTGTAGTGACATCC
>CAYMTD010000280.1:0-3869 GCA_964393245.1 uncultured Syntrophaceae bacterium | reverse complement strand
CTGAACTTGTTTAAGGATCAGGGTCTAACAAATTCGATCCATCGATTTCGGAATCCCAAATTTACCAGCGACAACCTGCATGAGATTTCTCACGCGAGATACCCGCTCTTCAAGAATGGAGATTGATACGTTCGACGGCGCAGCCTCAACCTGAGCTCTGGTTGAAGCAAACCCTGATTTTATAATTGGAGCAAGAAGCGCCGCTCAGTATCAACCCTGAGTAAGTCGAATGGGTTGATTTCTAATTGAATTGCAATTATGATAAGTTATCAAATCAAAAGAGGAAGCTCTATGAAAAATCCCAAGTATGTCTACCTCTTTGAGGAGGCCGATGGGTCTAATAAGCGACTCCTTGGAGGGAAAGGGGCTGGCCTGGCAGAAATGACCCAGATGGGCCTTCCCGTTCCTCCGGGATTTATTGTCACCACAGAGGCCTGTACTCAATATTATGAGAACAAGAAGAAACTTCCCAAGGGCCTGATGGATGAGGTAAGGGCAAATCTGAAGAAAGTTGAGGAGAAGACAGGAAAGATATTCGGAAGTCCTCACAATCCCCTTTTTTTCTCTGTCCGCTCAGGGGCTGCCCTCTCCATGCCAGGTATGATGGATACCATTCTTAATCTCGGTCTGAATAATGAAACCATCGAAGGGTTGATCCAGATCACCTCGGACGGACGGTTTGCCTACGATGCCTATCGCCGCTTTATTCAGCTCTTTGGAAAAATTGCTCTGGGTGTTGACGAACAAGAGTTCGATCAGATCCTCAACCAAACCAAAGAAAAAGCAAAAGCTGTTGACGATGCCGATCTCGATGCCGATCACCTGAAGGATATCTGTAAACAGTATTTGACCCTTGTCAAGAAGAGCACGGGGTCCCCCTTTCCAAAAGATCCCATGGTTCAACTCGAACTTGCCATAGGAGCCGTCTTCAAATCCTGGATGGGGAGGAGAGCAGTGGACTACCGGAGGGAGTTTAGAATCACCCCTGACATGGCCAATGGCACAGCCGTCAATGTCTGCACCATGGTCTTTGGAAACATGGGCTTTGATTCTGCAACTGGCGTGGCCTTCACACGGGACCCAGGGACAGGAGAGAACGTCCTTTACGGGGAATATCTGGTCAATGCTCAAGGGGAAGATGTGGTGGCTGGAATTCGGACCCCCAAACCAATCCAGGAGATGAAGAAGGAGATGCCCAAAATCTACCGTGAACTGGAACGGGTTAGAAAGATTTTGGAAGAACATTTTCGCGAAGTCCAGGATTTCGAATTCACTGTGGAAAAGGGGAACCTCTATATCCTCCAGACACGAAACGGAAAGATGAATGCCCAGGCCATCGTCCGGACGTCGAATGACATGGTGACTGAAAAACTTATTTCTAAAGAAAAGGCCGTTTTGAGATTGAAGCCCCAGGAGCTGGAACAACTCCTTCACAAGCGGATCGATCCAAATTTCAAAGGAAAACCGATCGCCAGTGGCCTTCCCGCTTCCCCGGGAGCGGCTTCTGGCAAGGCGGTCTTCGATGCGGATGAGGCAGAGAGGTTGGGAAAGCTGGGGCAAAAGGTCATCTTGGTTCGGGAAGAAACGAAACCAGAAGATATCCATGGCTTCTTTGCTGCCCAGGGGATTTTGACAAGCCGGGGCGGAAAGACCTCCCATGCGGCTGTGGTGGCGAGAGGAATGGGAAAACCCTGTGTTTCAGGGTGTGAGGCCCTCCATATCGATCCGAAGGCTCGAGAGGCCACGATTGGAAATCTTCATGTCAAGGAAGGGGACTTCATCACGATCGATGGTTCAAGGGGTGAGGTTTTTCAAGGAGAAATCCCCACCGTTGATCCGGAAATCAGCGATCATCTCTTAACCCTTCTGGAGTGGGCAGACGAGATAAGGACCATGGGGGTTCGGGCCAATGCCGATACACCCGAAGATGCCTTGAGGGCAAGGCAGTTGGGGGCGGAGGGAATCGGTCTCTGTCGGACCGAACGGATGTTCAATGCGGTGGATCGGCTCCCGATTGTCCGGGAGATGATATTGGCCGGATCAAAAGAAAAGCGAGCAGAGGCGATCAGTAAACTTCTTCCCTTGCAGAAGGCCGACTTGAAGAAGATCTTCAAAGCCATGGAGGGTCTGCCTGTCACTGTTCGTCTCCTGGATCCTCCGCTCCATGAATTTTTGCCATCTGCTGAAGAGTTAGCCTCAGAACTCAGGAATCTGAAGGACGTGGAGACAGCGTTCTATTCAATCGAGAATGTCTCTGAGGCCATGAAGTTTCTCGACCCCGAATTTCGAGAATCCCTCAAACTCCTCGATCATGTGGTTTCTGATATCGTAGAAATCAGACAGAGGAAGCTGGATAAGAAACTGATTCGCAAACAACAGGAGACCCTCCGTAAGGTCAAGGAAATGATGGAGGTCAACCCCATGCTCGGTCATCGGGGTGTAAGGGTGGGCATTACCTATCCTGAGATCTACCGGATGCAGATCCAGGCGATTCTTGAAGCAGCCGCTGAGTTGATGAAGGAAGGGGTTGGGATTCAACCGGAAATCATGGTCCCCCAGGTCTGCACAGCCCAAGAACTAAAATGGGTTTATCAACTGGTGAAGAAGGTCAAAAAAGAGGTGGAGGCCCAGTATAAGATTCAAATCCCCTTCAAATTCGGAACGATGATTGAAGTGGTTCGGGCCTGTATGAGGGCCGGGAGATTGGCAGAGGTGGCCGATTTCTTCTCCTTTGGAACCAATGACCTCACTCAGGCCACCTTCTCCTTCTCAAGGGAGGATGCGGAGAATAAATTCCTTCCCCTCTATAATGAACGGCAGATCCTCCAGGACAATCCCTTTGACGTATTGGATGTAAAAGGCGTCGGGAGATTGATGATGATCACGATTGAATGGGGGAGAAAGACGAAGCCCGATCTGAAGATCGGAATCTGCGGTGAGCATGGAGGTCATCCGGAATCCGTTGAATTCTGTCACAGCATCGGGATCTCTTATGTGAGCTGTTCTATCTTCCGGCTTCCTATCGCAAGGCTTGCAGCCGCTCATGCCAAACTCAAGGAGAGGGAGAAGAAGCCTGCCGAGGACTACGACCCAGACGCCCACTACAGTGTCTTCGTTTAGGCTATCGATTCCGATCCCACGAGCGGACGATGAGAAAAAAGATCGCATACCCAAAATCTCTTAAGGAGATCCCATCATGGCGCCGGCGGCTGATTGCTCAGGATCTTCTCTGGTTCTCAAGATTTTCCCCTTGTGAGAGATTAAGATATATCGACCGAGAATGGGAAGAGATTCAAGAATTGATCAATAAGTTCGGCCTGAAAAAAGATGCAGCCCCAAAAAGAGGTTAGTTTTTTCAAGCTGATTCGAGAGTTGAGTCGGGCGAAAGTCCGATATTTAATCATTGGACGCCGTGCCGTTATCCTTTATGGAGGGCCGGTCTTAACAGCCGACACAGACCTTTGGATTCATCCGGAGGATAAGAGGAGGGTCCTTTCTCTGCTCTTGGATAGGCTCGGTCTGGAGATCTCTCACCCTCCCGATACGAAGAAACCTATTATAAGCGGTTTTTCTGGATCGAGAAAATTTGATCTTTTTTTCCAGAGGAGCGTCAAAAATATTGAAAATGAGAAGATTGAGTTCGAAGATTGCTACAAGAATTCCATCCTGAAGGAGGACCCGAAAGAGGGTATCAGCTTTCGAATTCCTTCTATTGATGATCTCATCCGGCTAAAAAAAATCCGAAAACCGAACGTAAAAGACGAACAGGATATTGAATACTTACTGAAAGCGAAGCGCCTTTTTGGAAAATCGAAGAACAGGTAAGCAGATCCAACGTATTCGGATCATACTTCGAGGGGCAGAACTTT
>CAYMTD010000279.1:0-3879 GCA_964393245.1 uncultured Syntrophaceae bacterium | reverse complement strand
TTCAGAATTGGCTGAGCCAACTCCGAGCCAAAGCCAAGATCGAGATCAATAAGGAGCTGCTATCATCAGGTGTATGAACATGGACGCTAAGGAAGGGGAGTGGCTGCAGGGGAAACCTCTTGTTCAAAACCGCCTTTTGCTGAGATTTGTGTGACCATCTCCCCCCCCGAGCCAGGGCTGGTTCCGGCCTCTTTGACTAGTAGATCTTCTGCCATGAGATGGGGGACCTAGACGATGACTTCCCTTCCACAATCCGCGCACACAATTCAATAGGATTTAGGCTGATTAGTACGCCCTGGTTTCGGACCACGGGCCCCACTTATACCTTCTCCTTCGTACCACTTCAACCACTTTTCCATGGCATCGTTCAGCAATTTAAGGACGCTCTTAATAACGGGTTTTGCCACTCCCATAACCTGATCGCCCCCGATGACCCCCTTGCCCACCGGACCGTCCCCGTTCGGCGCGAGGGCGTGCCTCATTCACATTCATCGGGCGACCGAGGAGCTCTTTCCCGTTGAGGTTTTGAATCGCCACCTGGGCCTCAGCCTGGTCGGGCATCTCTACAAAGCCAAAACCTCGTGGTTGTCCACTGTACTTATCTTTAACGATCGATGCAGCGCTCACCTGCCCGAAGGCTTCAAAGGCCTGCCGAAGATTCTCCTCTGATACCTCATAGGATAGATTTCCAACATAAATATTCATGATCGTCCTCCTTTTTATTACTTCATCCTTTTCGACTCAAGATTGCCCCGTTTACTCCTCTTATTTTTTCTCCTCCTTTTGCAAGAAGCTGGTGAGCAAGTCTATGGGGAGGGGGAGGATCACGGTTGAGTTTTTCTCGGTCGCAACCTCCGTTAAGGTCTGAAGGAACCGCAATTGGATGGCTGCTGGATACACACTGATAATATCTGCCGCCTCGGCCAGCTTCTCCGCGGCCAACGCCTCTCCTTCAGCATGGATGACCTTGGCCCGCCTTACCCTCTCTGCCTCAGCCTGACGGGCGATGGCCCGCTGCATCTCTGTATCGAGGTCCACCTGTTTTGTCTCCACCAAGGATACCTTGATCCCCCAGGGGTCTGTTTGTTTGTCTATGATTTCTTGAAGCCGAATGTTTATCTTGTCTCTTTCCGACAAGAGTTCGTCCAATTGGGATTGGCCGATGACGCTTCGCAACGTCGTTTGGGCCAATTGCGAAGTACCGTAAAGATAGTTCTCAATCTCAACCACAGCTTTATTGGGATCCATAACACGAAAGTAGACAACCGCATTGACCTTAATGGAGATATTGTCACGAGTAATCACCTCTTGTGATGGAATCTCCAGCGCCACGGTCCTCAGGCTTATCCGGAGCAGCTTGTCCACGACCGGGATGATGAAGATAAGCCCCGGTCCCTTCGCTCCAATCAGCCTTCCCAAACGGAAGACAACGCCACGCTCATATTCCCTTAGGATTTTGATGGATGCGGCGGCAAGAATAATGAGAAAAACGATCAAAAAAAAGATTGCTGGCGAGATCCCGGCCATAGGAGTGTCTCCCTTCTAAATCTTTTATCGATTTCTAACGGAGTTTATTATTTACTTTTGTCCTTGGCCTCGTCTTCTATGAAAGGTATAAAGATAGACTCCATGCTGTTTGGATTGACAAGCATTGAATGGGTTCCGTCCTTTGTTCCCAAAATGATGATTCGGGGATCAACGCTTTTAACTGTAAAGATTTTCCCACTCTCTTTATTCTTGAACACATCCCCTGCTTTTATCATAGCCTCTCCTCTCTGTCGACCTTGATGACTCTTGTATCATTCGACGCTTCGAAATTGAGCCCCCTGCCCAGTATCCTGTTCTCCCCCTTTTTACATCAAGAGACTTTCGTGCCAGGTCTCCGGGGCTTTGCCTTTTTGGGGATACTTTCTTTAAAAGAAAAATAATCAGAAGATTTTTTATTGGGTTTCAATTTTGATTTTTCCTTATACAGGTTTTCTAATCTTTCTTCCCTGTCTCCCGTAAGTGCATGGTTTTGATCGAAATCCCCCAATGCAGACTTTACAAATTGGCCTTCAGTTTTGGTTAATTGATATTGATTTAATCCTGACATAATCCATTCAAGTCTTTCTTTATTCATCATGATTCCTTTCCCTCCTGGCAACCGCATTCTTATTACGGTCTACCTTCGGAAGCCCCGTCTTTCAGTTGCTTCCTTGACCAGTAAATGGTTCCCCATGAACTCTTTCCGGTTCAGCATCGAAGCAGCTCTCCGGCCCTCCCATTGCGTCGACATCTCCACGAAGGCAAACCCCCTCGGTTGGCCGGTTTGCCTGTCTTTGACGATCTTGACCGACATCACGCTTCCGGCTTTGGAGAAGAGTTCTTTCAGCTCTGCTTCCCCGGCCCGGGGAGGAAGGTTAGCCACGAAAACCTTCTTATTCATCTTTCCTCCTTAGACATCTCTATTCTGCTAAAACACTCCGTACACAACAGCTCTTTGTCATTAGGCGGGGGAACCGGGGTGACGACTTCCTTTCCACAGCCGGAACACAAAACTCTATACGATTTTGGGTGCCTTGAATGACCCGGTCTTGGAACATGGAACCGTCCATGCCTTCTTCGTTGCAACATGAGTCAGCCTCCCTTCTGCTAAAACGGAATTAATGACGGTTCGGGCAGCCCCCGTAAGTGCACTTTCAGGGTTGATGTGTTTCACTTTTCCCTGACCTATTTGCCGAGGGATTTCCATCTTCACTTCTAAGTCAAACTCCGATTTGGCCATAAAAAAAGCCCGCAAAAAAGTCGTTCAGAGTTCTCGCGGGCAAAATTGATAAGATTAAAAGTCTCTTTACAACTTATTTGAAATAAATTATAGGCTATTTTCCGCAAGAAAGCAAATAAAAAAAGACCCCAGGTGAAACCTGGGGTCTCTCTTCTGTTCAGCTTAACGAATTCTTAGTTTAGCTTACCACGACAACGTTCGTCGCCTGGAGGCCTTTCGGACCCTGGGTAACCTCAAACTCTACCTCATCGCCTTCGTAGAGGGATTTGAATCCATCTCTCTTAATGGCGGAGAAGTGAACGAAGACATCATTCCCGTCATCTCTGGAAATGAATCCGAAGCCCTTCTTCTCGTTAAACCATTTCACGCGACCTTTGGCCATTACAACTCACCTCCTTTCCTCTATGAATTCAAGTAAGTTGTAATAGCCCTTGGTCCAAAAAAAAGGCCACAGAGTTTTCAGAAGCACCTTTGTGACCTTTTACGATCCAAACAACTACTTCTTACAACCTACAATTTATTTTATAGCCTTTTAATTTGGAATTGTCAAGCTCTTTTTCTGAGCTCTCTGTCGAAATCACCAGAGATCTCTGATTACACCGATTAAACGCAGATTACACAGAAAAAGACACACCCAGAAATCTGTGTAATTTTTCATTACAGAAGTTTTCGCGCCATGCGCTATGCCTGCCTGCCGGCAGGCAGGCACTTTGCCTTAGGCTATTTTCTTAATCAATGTTTTTTGTGGGTGGGAAGAGAAAGCTGTTTGCCCGACTCGACATAGGGGATTCCGAAATGTTGGTAGGCGAGCTCGGTGGCCTTCCTTCCATTCTGCATCCTGGCGACGAAGCCGATCTTCAGAAGAAAGGGTTCGATCATGTCCACCAGCGTATCGGATTCCTCCTGTAAAGTTGCAGCGATCGCCTCAAGACCAACCGGCCCTCCCTTATAGTAACGGATGATGGTCTCCAGGAACCGGCGGTCGAGACTTGTCAAACCGATTTCATCGACCCCTTCCAGGCGCAAAGCCTCATCGGAAATTTTTCGGTCGATCTTTCCCTGACCACGGACTTCAGCAAAGTCCCTGACCCTTTTCAGAAGACGGTTTGCAA
>CAYMTD010000278.1:0-3881 GCA_964393245.1 uncultured Syntrophaceae bacterium | reverse complement strand
ACCCTGATCCTGAACCAAGTTCAGGATGACATTACTTGTTTCAGGGCATGGTTCAGGACCTGGTTCAGGGTGACAAACCAGGATTTTTTGTGAGACCGTCAAATTTTAACTTTCAATTTTTATTTTTTAACTTTTAACTCCTAAACTCTTTCCTCCAATTCCTTCTGCCTCCCGAAGAGTCCGGAAGGTCTAAGGATAAGCGTGATAATAATCGCGAGCAGCGCGACGACCATCTGGAAATGGGACTGGATGTAGGCGGCAATGATTTGGAGGAATCCAATGATGAAGGCGGCAAGGATCGCTCCCACCCAGCTTCCTAATCCGCCCACAATGCATACAGCAATCGAGAGGATCAACACGTTGTAACCCGCCTCCACAACCACGTTGCCTAAAGGTAGTAATGCGACTGCAGAGAGTCCGGCCAAAATGGACCCAATGGCCATGGCAATGACGGCCATCCAGTCAGAATCGATTCCTAACATCATGGCAGCATGTTCATCCTGGGCCATTCCTCTCAATGCCAAGCCGGTTCTATTGAAATGGGTGAAAAGCCACATAAAAAAAACTACGACGATCCCTATGGCTATGACGATGATCCTCTGAAAATCAACGGGCACACTCCCTATATTGATGCTGCCTTCAATGAAAACAGGCAGCGTATAAGTCATTCCCCTAAATCCCCTCCAACGAAGGAATTCGAGGACAGCCAATCCCAAAGCATACGTGGCGATGATCTCAGAGGTAGCCATTCCTCTCACTCGTATGAGAACAAATCGATAGATGGCTGCGCCCACCAGACCCATGAGGAGCAGGGCCAGTGGGATGGCAGCAAAATAATTCAGATGAAGTTTATTGAGGAACCACCAGACGGCAAAACCCGTAATCACATAGAGCGCCCCGTGAGCAAAATTGGGGAGGCGACTAATTCCATAGACCAGAGTGAAGCCTATGGCCATCAAGGCGAGAGAAAAACTATTGATGACTCCGTAAACGAGGATGTCCATGGTCAGAAATCAGATAGCGTGATGGGGAGACACGAAGATAGAGAGATCTAAGACATAGATTGGGAGATAGGGTGACGCGGAGATGGGGTGAAAAAGCTTCTAATTTCACCGCGTCTCCGAATCTCCATTTCTCCGTGTCTCGTTTTTAATTCTCCGCGTCCCCGAGTCTCCGTTTCTCCGCGTCTTGTCTTTCTATTTTTTCATCCAGGGAGGAAGTTTGACCTCGCCCATGGCAATCTTGGGTGGGAAAACCACCACTCTCTTACCTTTTTGCCACTGGAAGATCGTTCCCACCGCACCCTCGTTTGGGTCGATGCTCGGAATGACCTGGTGGCTTTTTGGATCAAACTTTATTCTTCCATAAACGCCCATTAAGTCGGTCTTCTCAAGAGCTGTGACCATAGCCTCTGAATCAAGGGAACCCGCTCTTTCAATAGCATCTTTCAGAGTGTAGACCGCCATATAACTTGACGAAGTCCCATAACCTTCAGGTTCTGTCTTCCATCTCTTCTTATACGCGTCAACGAACTTCATCGTCCAGGGGGTGGCTTTCGATGGGGCATTTCCCGCATTGACGACACTGGCCATGGCGTATTCACCTTTTCCCTCTGTAGCCTTCCAAAAACCAGGTTCCTCAGCAGCAGAGATGATCGTGCCATAAGGAATTGCAGGTACTTTCATATCATACCATTGCTTCAAGAGGATGGAAGTCTCAGGCATGTCCATCCATATGAGGATCACCTGGGCATTTTCCTTTTTGGCCTTCATTAGCCCCACAGAATAATCTGTTGTTCCAGTTGGGTAAACCTCTGTGCCCAGAACCTCCCATCCCTTCTCTTTTGCCATTTTGTCAACGAGACCCCCTCCTGCTCGGGCATGGGCTACATCCTGGATCATGATGAAGAGCCTATTCAGTCCATGTTTTTCTTTGATTCCCATCAAGCACGGAATGAACTCTCCTTTGACCATCCAAACGACTTCCCCTGTGATTCTGAAGCAGTACTTAAATTTGTCATATTCCTTCGCTACGCGCGCATGATACGCCGGGGTTAAAACTCCTGTTGAGAGGATCGAGATCTTTTTGTACTTGGACAAGAGGTCCATCGCCGCCAGAGCAGCTTCCGACCGCACAGGGCCTCCAACAATAAAGTCAGCATTTTTCTCAAGGATCAGTTTTTCAACGACTAATAAGGCATCACTGGTTGGCACTCCGGGTTCAAGGTCACGAGTATCCATTATTTCAATTTTAAACGGTCTCTTCTCTTTACCAATGGTTACTCCTCCTTTGGCATTGATCTCCTCTGTAGCCAGCGTGATTGCCCTCGCTGCATCCCAACCATAGAGAAAGGCCGTAGACAGAGGGGCGCCAAGGACGATGGGTTTTCCTTGTGCGCTTGCATTGGGGCCCGAAAGTGAGATGATGAAAAAGCTGAAAACAAGAAATAAAATTCCGACCAATGACCATGTTTTGTTCCTCATATTTCTTCCTCCTTTCTGAGAAAAATTCCTCCAGAAGTGAAGCGTGGTGGATGATTCATTTTTTACTTTTATCAGGGATTTTTGTCAAGATAATTGTGAGCGGGGTCGTAACCCCTCAGTTTCGGGTGGTAAAGTCTCTGGTAAACATGTAACTCAGGGCTTCAGCCGTTCGGCTGAGCTCACGTCGAAGCCCTGATTCATCAGCCCTAAAGGGCTGAGTTACAGATTACAGTATCATTGATCCCTCCATGACTGAGGGGTTACATGCGGTCGGGGGTCTCTACCTGCCGATGGAAATAAAACTCGAATATCTCGATAGCTTTCCTTCTTTGACGACGAAGATTCTCGATTCTACACTGGGTCGATGATCTTTGGAAGTGATGGTGAGGGGTGGGACCAGGCCTCCGGTGACGTAATCCTTGAAACCTTCCAATGCCCCTTTCACCCTTTCGCGGGAGAGCATATATTCCGGAAGGGATCGTCTCATGGTTTCTGCAATTACCTGAAGGGTGGCCCAGCCTTCAACATAAGAGACGGTATGAGAATCATGAGGGTGCCACCGGCGATGCGCTTCTTTGATCTCCACCATCCCCGGTATGTCTTCCCCAAAGGGAGCGATGGGTTGCACGCCAAGAACCCCGTCGAAAGGAGCCAGGCTCTCGTCAAAGGCCCTCATGCTGCAGATCCATTTCGCTGGAATCCCCATTCCTCTGGCTTCCTGAAGCAGGAAAGAGGTCTCTCTTGCAGACAGGCTCACATAAGCGAAGTCAGGATTGTAGGATTTCATCGCTTCAAGAGCGGCTGAAACGCTCTTCGATGACGACGGGTCAGAGATCAACAAATCCGGTCCCATATCCATTTCCAAGGTTTTAGCATATCTCTTCACGTCTTCTAAGAAATGTTTGCCGTAGTGGTCAGCAGATCCGACAAAGACGACTTTGGGCTTTCTCATCTTGAGGTCTGACCTCTCAGAGATAAACCGCATGGCAATTTTTGATAGATCGAGAGTGCTTGGAGTGATTGAAAAAACGTAAGGATATTTCCCCGGGTTGGCTAAGTGGGAAGTGAAAGAACTGACCAGGGTGGGGATTCGAGCAAAATGGATGTAGGGAAGAAGAGCAAGACCCGTTTCCGGTGAGTGAACGTAAAGCAGAAGGATGCGGTCGGCCTCGTTCAATTTTCTGAAGGCTGCAATAAACTCGGCAGGACGATGGGTGTCCTCGATGAGGGATATCTCTAACTTTTTTCCGTAGATTCCGCCTCGTTGGTTGACCCACTTGCCTGCGTCCAAAACTCCCCTGGCACATTCCCGGCCTGAATCTTCCCATCGGCCGCTAAAAGGAATCAAGGCTCCCACCTTAATCGGAACTTGAGATAGGCATGGAGTAGGGTTGGTCA
>CAYMTD010000277.1:0-3885 GCA_964393245.1 uncultured Syntrophaceae bacterium | reverse complement strand
GCTACCTGCGATGTGTCGTACTACAAATGGGAGCAGCTCTTTTTCCTCTGGATGTACCAGAGGGGGTTGGCCTATAAGAAGCGTTCATCGGTAAACTGGTGTGAGATCTGCAAAACCGTTCTCGCCAACGAACAGGTGATGAGCGATGGAACCTGCTGGAGGGGCCATGCGGATGATTCAGGGGTGACTCAGAAAGAGTTAGAGCAATGGTTTTTCAAAATCACCCATTACGCGGAGGAGCTCTTGGAGTGGTGCGATAAACTTCCGGGGTGGCCTGAACGCGTCCTCACCATGCAGCGAAACTGGATCGGAAAATCGATCGGAGCAGAGATTCATTTTCCTCTGGAAAATTCAAAAGAGGTGATTAAGGTCTTTACGACCCGGCAGGACACGATCTTCGGCGCCACCTTTATGAGTTTGGCGCCGGAGCACCCCCTGGCCCTGAGCCTCTCCAGAGGGACCCCTCATGAGAGAGAGGTTAGGGACTTTGTTGAGAGGATGAAACGGCAGGACTGGATGAAGCGGACTGCAGAGACAACGGAGAAAGAAGGGGTCTTTACAGGTGCCTATTGTCTCAATCCGATGACCAAGGCGAGAATGCCTATCTTTGTGGCTAACTTCGTTCTGATGGAGTATGGGACAGGGGCGGTGATGGCCGTCCCGACTCATGATCAGAGGGATTTTGAATTTGCCAAAAAATATAATCTCCCTTTGATCGTTGTCGTCCAGCCGGAGGGAGGGACTTTGGATGACAGGACAATGACCGAAGCCTATGAAGGAGAGGGATTCCTGGTAAACTCCGGTCAATTCAATGGAATGGACAGTGTCAAAGGAAGAGAGGCGATTGCCCAGCACTTGGAAGAAATCGGCCTGGGCGGGAAAAAAGTGACCTATCGCTTGAGAGACTGGGGAATATCCAGGCAGCGGTATTGGGGAGCACCGATTCCAATTATTTACTGTGAGAAATGCGGTACCGTCCCTGTCCCGGAGAAGGACCTTCCTGTTATCCTTCCTTTCGGCGTGGAGGTAACCGGGATGGGGGAATCCCCTCTGGCAGGGTCTAAGGAGTTTGTAGAAACCACCTGTCCCAAATGTGGTGGGCCCGGTCGAAGGGAAACAGATACCATGGATACCTTTGTGGAATCGTCCTGGTATTTTGATCGGTTTGCATGCCCGGATTACCATCAGGGCCCTCTGGACAAAAAGAGGGTGGATTATTGGATGCCCGTGGACCAATATATCGGAGGAATTGAACATGCCATCCTTCATCTCCTCTACTCTCGCTTCTTTACGCGGGTTTTAAAGGAGATGGGTTTCGTAAGTGTGGAAGAGCCGTTTCGCAACCTTCTCACCCAGGGGATGGTTTGCAAAGAGGTCTACGAATGCTCAAGAGACGGTTATCTCTTCCCTGACGAAGTGGAGCACAAGGGGGAGACGTTTCATTGCCGGAAATGCGGAACACAGATTTCCGTGGGAAGACTGGAGAAGATGTCTAAATCAAAAAGAAATGTGGTCGACCCCGAGTACCTAATCGAAAAGTATGGCGCCGATACCGCCAGAATGTTTTGCCTGTTTGCGTCTCCTCCAGAAAAGGACCTGGACTGGAGTGACCAGGGGGTTGATGGGTCTTACCGCTTTTTGAATCGAGTCTGGAGGCTCTACTATGATCACTGTAGAACGCTCAAGGACCAGAAGCCTCTCCCTTATGGAGTGACCCTGGAGGGAGGCGCCAAATTGCTCCGACAGAAGATCCACAGGACCATAAAAAAGGTGACCGAGGATATTGAAAGGTTTCACTTCAATACAGCCATCAGTGCTATCATGGAACTGGTGAACGAGATCTATATCTCCGACGTGAAGGACAAGACCGATGATATTTCAAGAAGCGTGATGTGTGAAGCGACTGAAACCATCGCGCTTCTCCTCTCGCCTTTCGTCCCTCATTTTTCAGAAGAGCTCTGGGAGGCTTTAGGCCATCAAGAATCCATTATCAGAACACCCTGGCCGGATTATGACCGGCAAGCCATCGTAGAGGAAGAAATTCTCATCGTTATCCAGGTCAATGGAAAATTGAGAGATCGGATAACCCTTCCAGCCTCTTATGGTGAAGAGGAAGTAAAGGCTTGGGCTCTGAGAAGCGAAAGGGTTCAGAAGTTGCTCGAAGGGAAGCAGATCAGGCGGGTGATCCTTGTCCCTAAGAAACTGGTGAATATTGTTTGCTAAAAAGCGCTAAGCGCATCGAGCCTAGCGCATAGCATTATGACCGGAATACTCCGAACCCCGAATTCGCAACTCCGAACATGTTGCGGGATATTTTTAATCTTTTGGGTCGTCCTGCTGCAGGGCTGTGGTTACCAGTTGGTTGGAAAGGAGACCCATGTCCCTCCGGGGCTGGCCTCTGTTGCGATCCCCACGTTCGTCAATCAGACTTTTGAACCGGGGATCGAGGTGCCGTTTACGCAAGGTTTCCTAAGGGAGTTCATCCGGGACAGAAGGGTCAAGGTCCTGGGAAGGGCTGAGGCGGATTCAGTATTAGAAGGAGTCGTTAAGACTTTTCAGATTTACTCGGTGGCCTATGACCAATCCGGCCTTGCTACGGAGTATCAGACCACGATTGTGGTCGATTTGACGCTGAAGAAACGCACGGGAGAAATTCTCTGGAAAGAGATCGATCTTTCAGAGTCAAGATGGTTTCGAACATCCTCCGCCGTTCTCATTAGCGAGTCCAGGAGAACCGCGGCCATAGAGGACATAGGGAGGGTGATCGCTGAACGGGTTCGAAACCGATACTTCTACAAGTTCTAATCCCTTTGCTTCAGACCCAATGAACCCGATGAACTCAACAGATTTAACCAACCCATGAAAGGACGAAGCGGTTATGTATACAGCATCGGATTTAAGAAAGGGATTGAAGATTGTGATTGACAATGACCCCTATATGGTCACTTTTTTTGAATTTTCCAAACCAGGGAAGGGACAAGCCCTCTACCGGACGAAACTCAGAAATATGGTCACCGGATTAACGATCGATCGAACTTTTCGTGAAGGCGATGCTTTCGAACCCGCCTCTCTGGAGGAGCGCCCCATGCAATATCTTTACAAAGAGGGTGATCATTACCACTTCATGGATAACCAGACCTATGAGCAAATCATCATCAGTGAAGAGTCTTTGGGTGAGGCGAAAAACTTCCTCACTGAGAATCTAAATGTGAAGGTCCTTCTCTTCCGGGACAAACCGATCGGGGTCGAACTTCCAAACTTCGTCAATCTTCGAGTGATCAAGACAGAACTCTGGGTGAAAGGGGACACCTCCAAGGCCGACTACAAACCAGCCACCGTTGAAACGGGCTATGTGCTTCGCATCCCTCCCTTCGTTGAAGAAGGGGAATTGATTACCATCGATACCCGCACGGGTGAATATTCCACACGGGTCAAGGAGTGAGCGGTTTGTAAAATACCCTGCGGTCTCTCGATTGCACGGATTTCAAAAAAGATTACGCAGATTATTCTTGCTTAGGGTGTCATTGCGAACGAAGTGAAGTTATCTCATAAGATTACCACGCCTCCGTGCCGAAACGCACTTCGGCGTTCACGCACTTCCCCCCTCAAGTGCGGGATCCTCGCAATGACCACTTTCTCTCAACGTCCACAAGAATAGGTCCGTGGCAATGAATTGGCCGTTGGCAAGGCGCAAAAGAGCCCTCCAGCAAAGGTCGAAAATCTTGCAATCCATCAGGAAGTTCTTTGTCGAGCAGGGTTATCTCGAGGTCGAGACGCCTCATCGAATCCCTGCTCCGGCCCCTGAATCCCACATCGATGCCATCCCTTCAGAGCCCTGGTTTCTTCACACCTCTCCTGAACTCTGCATGAAACGCATGCTGGCGG
>CAYMTD010000276.1:0-3886 GCA_964393245.1 uncultured Syntrophaceae bacterium | reverse complement strand
AACGGAAGATATCACGTCCTTCACGGTGCGATTTCCCCATTAGAGGGGGTTGGGCCTGATGACATCAAGACTAAAGAGTTGATGGGGCGGCTTCGTCATGAAGGGATCAAGGAAGTGATTCTTGCCACCAATCCCACCGTGGAAGGGGGGGCTACAGCCCTCTACCTCACTGACCTGATCAAGCCCCTGGGGATTAAAGTAACGCGGATCGCTTATGGAATTCCGATGGGAGGGGAGATCGAGTATTCAGATGGTATGACCTTGTCAAAGGCTCTGGAGGGGCGTAGGGAGGTTTAGAGATTTCTCTTGACAGGCGAGGGAATAAATGTTAACGTTAACACATATTTGCTTGTAAAGAAAATAATTTGTAATATCAATTGGTTGCAAATTAACAGACAGAGTCTCCGGTATTGAAGAAGCATTCGAGCTGTCTTATAATAATATAGTTATTCTCCAAGGAAGGGGATAATGATTGAGATTCGATTTCATGGAAGAGGTGGACAGGGTGCTGTTAGCTCTGCGGAGCTACTGGCCCTCGCTGCCATCGGGGAGGGTAAATATGCACAGGCCTTCCCGAGCTTTGGGCCTGAAAGGCGTGGAGCTCCTGTGGTTGCTTTCTGCCGTATCGACGACAAGCCTATCAGGATCAGGGCCAATGTCTATGAACCAGACATTGTCGTCGTCCTCGACGCCTCCCTATTGAAGATTGTTAATGTCGCTGCCGGTTTGAAGGCAGATGGGATCCTGGTAACGACCAGTAAAGATTCGCCAGAAAAAATTAAAGAGGACTATAAGATCAAGAACCGACTCGCCGTCGTGGATGCAACGAACATCGCCATGGAGGTCATTGGCCTTCCCATCACGAATACGACCATGCTCGGATCTTTGGTCAGAGCCTCGGGAGTGGTCAAGAAGGAATCCTTTCTGCCCCCCCTCAAAGAGCGATTTGGACGAATCGCTGAGAAGAATATCCTTGCCTTCGAGCGAGCCTATCAACAGACCGTCCTCGTCTAATCATTTTAGTTGAAGAGGTGAAGGAAATATGACCAAACCTGAATCTGAATGGACATGGAGAGAAATTCCAGTGGGCAATGTCATCCTGGAACCCGGGAATGCCAGTCAATACCGAACCGGAGATTGGAAGACCCTGAAGCCGGTTCTGAATAAGGAGCGATGCATTCATTGTGGATTGTGCTACATCTACTGTCCGGATATGGCCTATAACCTGAATGAAGAGGGTTATTTCATTGCTGACCTTTTCTACTGTAAAGGGTGTGGTATTTGTGCAAAAGAGTGTCCCACCGAAGCAATCACGATGGTGGTGGAAGAGGAGGAATCATAATGGGGAAAAGGGTTGGAATGGAGGTTTCGATCGCCGCTGCCGAGGCGGTCAAGCAGGCCAATGTAGATGTGATCTCAGCCTATCCGATTACGCCACAAACCCATATCGTTGAACACCTTTCAGAACTGGTGGCCAATGGAGAGCTGGATGCAGAGTTCTTCTGTGTTGAATCGGAGCACTCCGCTTTGAGTGTTTGCGTGGGGAGCGAGGCGACCGGGGCAAGATCCTTCACGTGCACGAGTTCTCAGGGATTGGCGCTCATGAGCGAAATCACTTACATCGCCTCTGGTCTGAGGCTACCGATCGTCATGATCCTTGCCAACCGGACGCTCTCCGCTCCACTTAGCATTTGGAATGATCACAGCGATGTGATGTCGATCAGAGACTGTGGTTGGATCCAATTCTTTACAGAGAATGGTCAAGAGGTTTACGATCATGTCTTCATTTCCTATCGGGTGGCTGAAGACAGAGAGGTCCTTCTTCCTGTGATCATCAATATGGATGGATTTATCCTGAGCCACGTGATTGAGCCTCTCGAATTGATTGAGCAGGAAAAGATCGATCAGTTTCTGCCCCCTTATCAACCTCTTTACCGTCTTCACCCGGATCGGCCCATTACCATGGGTGCCTTTGCCCTGCCGAGCATCTTTGCGGAGACGAAGAAGGCCCAGGAGGTGGCCATCAGGTCCTCCATGCCCAAGATTTTGGAAACCTGGAAGGCCTTTGGAGACATGACAGGACGATATTATAAACCCATTGAGACTTATAAAGCAGAGGATGCAGATATTCTCCTCGTCACCATGGGAAGCTTTGGAGAGACGGCCTCTGTTGCGGTGGACATGATGAGGGAGGAAGGAAGATCCGTTGGGGTGATGAAGATCCGGTTGTGGAGACCCTTTCCCTTTGAAGGCTTCAGGCAGGTTGCCCTTAAGGCAAGAAATCTGGTCGTCATTGACCGAGCCGTTTCCGTTGGCGGACCGGGAGGGCCTGTCGCTTCAGAAGTGAAGGCGGCCCTTTATGGGTATGACTCAAGACCATCGATCTACAACTTCGTTGCAGGGATTTCGGGTAGGGATGTCGCTCCCTCCGATTTCATCAAAATGGTGGATAAGGCCGAGATCGAAATCGAGGAAGGAAATAAAGAAGGATACGAATTATATGGGGTGAGAGAATGACCGAAAATCTGAATGTCTTCGCTGTCCGAACGTTGACCCAGAAGGAATACTTCGCACCGGGTCACCGGGCCTGCCAGGGATGTGCTGAAGCATTGGCCGTCCGACTGGTGGCGAAGGCGCTGGGGAGAAATGTCATCATTGCGAATGCCACGGGATGTATGGAGATCGTTTCTTCTCCTCTTCCTTATACCTCATGGAGGGTTCCCTGGTTCCATGTGGCTTTCGAGAATACGGCGGCCGTGGCTTCAGGCATCGAATCCGCGCTAAAGGTTTTGATGAGAAAAGGGAGAATTCCTCAGAAAAAGATAGTGACCCTTGCCATGGCAGGGGACGGAGGAACGGCCGACATTGGACTTCAGGCCCTCTCAGGGGCGCTCGAGAGAGGTCACGACTTCATCTACATCTGCACGGATAATGAAGCCTATATGAATACGGGAATCCAACGGTCTTCTTCCACCCCCTTTGGTGCGTCGACGACCACCTCTCCGGCCGGAAGAGTGCAGATGGGACAGATCACCTGGAAGAAGAATATGGCTGCCATTGCGGCAGCTCACAATATTCCTTATGTGGCCACGGCCTGCCCCAGTTATCCCATGGACCTTGTCCAGAAGGTGAAAAAGGCAGCGGATACGCAAGGTGCTGCCTATGTCCACATCCTTTCTGTCTGTCCTACGGGATGGAGGTCTGCGCCAGAACTGTCCATCAAACTGGGTCGCTTGGCCGTTGAAACAGGGATCTTTCCTCTTTATGAAGTGGAGTATGGCCGGTATCGGTTGAGCATCGATTTTCCAAGGTTGAGACCCGTGAAGGAGTATATCAAACTGCAGGGAAGGTTTCGCCATCTGACCGATGAAATGATCGAAGAGATAGAGAAACGAGTCCATAAGGAATATAAGGAATTAAGAGAAAAGGCTGTGAAGGGAGCAAGAGATGACGCAGACTGAGATTGAGGCCATCATCGATCGGTATGGAAGAAAGGACTCTGCAATTCTTTCTATCCTTCAAGACATACAGACCAAGGAAAGATACCTTCCGAGAGACACCCTTGAGTATGTCGGGGAGAAACTCCACATTCCTTTGAATAAGATCTACAGGATCGCAACGTTTTACCGGGCCCTTAGCCTGATGCCTCGGGGAAGGCATGAGGTCTGTGTCTGTATGGGGACCGCATGCCATGTTCGTGGAGCGCAGCGAGTTCTTGATCAGATCACACTGGAATTAGGCGCCCGACCTGGAGAGACCACAAAGGATTTAAACTTCACCCTTGAAACGGTCAACTGCCTCGGTGTCTGTGCTGCTGGACCGGTCGTAGCGATCGACGGTCAGTACTTTGGTAAGATGAGTCCTGGAAAGGTGGAGGGGACCTTGA
>CAYMTD010000275.1:0-3909 GCA_964393245.1 uncultured Syntrophaceae bacterium | reverse complement strand
AATTGGAGTAAAAACGAAATCGTTGTAAATGAAAAGATCTTCACCTGGGATGCGACTTCGATCTTTTATGACGAAAAGGGTTATTCCATTTCGATCACGAGAGACCGTTTGAAAGAGGGTATGTGGGTTTCTATCGAAGCCACCGTGAACAAAAACAAACGCTATCTGATTAAGACAATTTCTCTTCTCAAGAGATAAAAGGCTCCTTTTCCTCCTTCCCCATCTCCTCGAAAAAGGGGACAGTCCCTCGAAGGGGACAGTCCCCTTTTTCATTCAATAAATAAGGACACATCCCATTTCTTGTCCCCTGTTTCCGTGTCTTCGTAATTTCGTCATTCCGGACTTGATCTGTGGTCCAGTCCCTTAAACCTGGATTCCTGCTTTCGCAGGAATGACAAACAGAAGACAAAAGGGTACATAGTAGGTCTATGAATTGCCGGAAACCAATTTTCTTAGTGTAAGAGCATTCTTAACCGCAAACCCGTAGGCGTCGTTGTTGAAATAGACGAAGACATCTTTTCCTTTCTCCGTCCAACCGACGATCTTCTGAGCCCAGGTTTTTAAGTCTTTATCCGAATAATTTGAACCGTAAAGAACTTCTCCCCCGTGGAGGCGAAGGTAGACAAAGTTCGACGTCACCCTATCCGTAAAAGGAAGACCCGAACCGTGAGCGATGCAGAAGGCGAAGTTGAATTCTTCCAATGTTCGAAAGGCTTCGGGGCAGAGCCAGGATTCATCCCTGAATTCAAAGGCATGCCGAAACCGTTTGGCGCGGGGCAGGGTGGAGAGGAGGACGCAGAACGCCTCAAGCCTCTCTTTCTCAAATCTGAATCGCGGTGGAAGCTGCCAGAGGACCACTCCAAGTTTCTCTTTCAAAGCGGAGGCGTGATCAAAAAAAAGGGAAAGCGGCTCCCTGCAATCCTTCAGCCGCTTAATATGGGTGATAAATCGGCTTCCCTTGACAGCAAACGAGAAGCCCTTTGGTGTGTGTTTATGCCAGCCTTCAAAGGCCTCTTTCTTGGGCAGGCGATAAAAGGAGACGTTCAATTCGACCGTGTCAAAATGCTCCGCATAGAATTCGAGCCACTTTCTCTGGGGGAGGTCAGAGGGGTAAAAAACTCCATTCCACCAATGGGGGTAATTGTAGCCGCTGGTACCGATCAGAATCATATTTCAAATTTCAGATTGCAGATTTCGGATTGAAAAGATTCAGGGCTAAAGCCCTGAGTTACAACTTCTGTAACTCACCCCTTCAGTTACAGCCTCTGTAGCTCAACCCTTTAGGGTTGATATCGCCTAATGGTAATGGTTCTTATCGCCAGGGCCTCTTTGGGACCACTTTCTTCTATAATATTCGCGGCGAATTTTTTGTCGTAGATACGGATAAGCCATGTAGACAAGCCCAAAAAGCAGTCCACCCAGATGAGTGAGTCGAGCGATGCCACCTCCCGTTCCCTCTGTCGAAAAATATAAGAATTCAAGAAAGCCGAAGATGATCACAAAATACTTGGCGGGAATGGGAAAGAGAAAGTAGATGTAGATGAGCCGGTTTGGAAAGAGCCACCCGAACGCCAGAAGTATCCCGTAGATGGCTCCGGAGGCTCCGACCACGGGGATGAACTGGTAGGGAGAGAAAACCACGGTGCAAATCCCTGCGCCGATCCCGCAGAAGAAAAAAAAGAACAAGAATTTTCTCGATCCCCAATAGCTTTCCAACTCTCCACCAAACATCCAGAGGGCTAAGAGATTAAAAAGGATGTGACCGATCCCGCCGTGGAGGAAGATATAGGTAGCGAGTTGCCAAAGAAAATATTTCTTCCAGACCAGAAGGGGAACCAAACCGAGGTAAAAATTCATTCTGGCGCTCACCAAGGTCTGAAGAAGAAAGAGAGCGCCCATGATGATCATTAGCTTCTTGATAATGGGTGTCAGGCCATATCCAAAAGAGAAACGGTAGTAAGTCATATTAAATCTCCCGTAAGTCGTAGGCGGCAGCTCGTGATTGGTAATTCGTGATAAACAGATTTATTAACGACCTCATGATAATGAGGAGATCGTTTTATAAAATCTCTCCTCACCTCCCTTTGTCAAAGGGAGGATAATTAAAACCATTCCCTGTACGGAAACAATCCGAAGATGCCTCCGGTGTGGATGAAGAGGATCTTCTGCCCTTTTTCAAACTTCCCTTTCTTAATCTGGTCAGCCAGGCCGAACAGTGCCTTCCCGGTATAGACCGGGTCCAAAATGATTCCTTCCAGTTTTGCGACGCGCTTGATCAGGGCGATCTCCTCTGGTCGGCTCTTCGCATAGCCCCTCCCCACATAACCATCAATGATTTTTATGTCTTTCCTGCTAAGATGTAAATTTATCTTTAAGAGGGTCTCTGATTCACGGGCGCATCGAAGAATTTCTTTAACGAAATATCGGGCCGTAGCCGCAATATTGAACCCGATGACTTCTGCCCTGACATTAAAAAATTTTTTCCCAATCAGAAGCCCTGCGTATGTCCCGCCTGATCCGACAGCCGTAATGATGGCATCGAAGTCAATCTCCATTTGCTCCATCTGGTCATGGATCTCCTCCATGGCCCTCACATATCCCATAGCTCCCAGCCCGTTCGACCCTCCTTCGGGAATGGAGTAAGATTTCTTTCCGTGTTGAAGAAGTCTTTTTTCTAACTTATCAAAGACTTCCTTGCGATTCAAATATTGACTCTTGGTAACAAAGGTTACCTCAGCACCGACCAGGGAGTCGAGAAAATAGTTGGCATCAGGGATCTCGGTTTTTTTACCTCTCAAAATGAGGTGGCAGCCGAGCCCGTATCTCTTGGCTGCAATCGCTGTCGTCCTCGCATGGTTTGATTGGAGTCCACCGCAGGTGATCAGCGTATCTGCCCCCTTGTTTAGGGCATCGGCAATGAAAAACTCCAGTTTGCGGACCTTATTGCCGCTGAGAAGGCAACACGTATCATCATCCCGTTTAATATAAATTTCGGGGCCATTCAATTCCCGGGAGAGCCTTTCGAGATGCTCGATGCGGCTGGGCCTGTGAGCAAGAGAAATGGATTTAGGGTAAGGAAAGGGTTTTTTCATGAACGGATTCCATACTTCTTTATTTTATAGCGAAGGACCCTTTCACTGATGCCGAGACTCTCGGCAGCACGGGTCTGGACGCCCTGATGCAGGTGGAGGGCCTTAACGATCAAATCCTTTTCGATCTCCTCCATGGATTCTGGCAGGCTCTTCTCTTTTGATCGAAATTCTATTTCGGATTTTCCTTCCTGCAGATGGAAAGGAAGGTCGTGGGTTGTGATGATCTCTCCGCGACAGAGAACCACTGCCCTTTCGATCAGATTCTCCAGCTCCCTTACGTTCCCCGGATACGAATGGCGAAGGAGAAGGTTTCTCGCCTCCTTGGAGATATCGGAGATGGATTTCTGATTTATCTTTGCATACTTTTTTAGAAAATAGTCGATCAGAAGAGGGATGTCTTCCCTCCTTTCCCTCAGAGGTGGAAGGGGGATGGTGACCACATTGAGCCGGTAATAGAGGTCCTCTCTGAACGAGCCTTTTTTTATTGCCTCTTCGAGATTCTGGTTGGTGGCGGCGATCACCCTCACGTCCGTCTTGATGGTCTGATTTGATCCCAGGCGTTGAAACTCCTTCTCCTGAAGAATCCTGAGGAGTTTGACCTGGGTGCTTGGAGAGAGGTCACCGATTTCGTCCAGGAAGATGGTTCCTCCGCTCGCCTCCTCAAACCGGCCGATTCTTCGCTGTGCCGCTCCTGTGAAGGCTCCTTTCTCATGGCCGAAGAGTTCGCTTTCGAGGAGCGTTTCAGGGATGGCTGAACAATTCACCTTGATCAGGGGCATCTGAGAACGGGGGCTTGCGTAATGGATGGCATTGGCAA
>CAYMTD010000274.1:0-3925 GCA_964393245.1 uncultured Syntrophaceae bacterium | reverse complement strand
GAGGGACTGAGCATGGCCGCTGAATTTTACAGAATGCCAATGGATCAATTCCTGAAGTTATGTAGCTCCCGAAATGGCGGGGCAATTAATTATGGGACAACCCTTGCCACCAATGCTGTTCTTCAGAGGAAGGTAGCCAAGGTAGGTCTCATCTGTACCAAAGGCCATAGGGATATTCTAACTTTTCGGGAAGGAGGGAAAGAAGACCCCTTCAACTGGGACATCGATTATCCTGATCCTTACGTTCCGAGATACTTAACTTTACCAGTCACCGAAAGAATAGATGCCCAAGGAGAGATCGTTACCCCTCTTGATGAAAATGAGGCAAGGGAGGCCATCCGGCAGTTCAAACGCTACGGAGTGGAGGTGATTGCTGTCGCTCTCTTATGGTGTATCGTCAACCCCCTCCATGAAAAGAAGATTGGTGAATTGATTGAAGAAGAATGGCCCGGGTGTCCTTATTGTCTGAGCCATCTTATCAATCCCGTTATCGGGGAATATCGGAGAACGATCTCCACGGTTATCAATGCTTCCTTGATGCCGGTCGTGGGGCCTGCCCTACGGGGATTTGACGAGCGCTTGAAGGAATTGGGCTATGAAGGGAATCTCAGCCTGATCTCAGCCTTCGGCGGAATCATGTCTCTGAAAGACATGACAGTGAAACCCATCTACTGTATTGATTCAGGACCTACTGGCGGACCTGTGGCCGGACTCCTTTACGCCAGAAGAGAGCGGAACAGAAACGACGTCATCCCGTGTGATATGGGCGGGACGAGTTTTGATGTTAGCCGCGTTACAGGAGGAGAAATCCAGACGTAACAGTTTACTCCCTATCATACCCGCTAGCGGTTGAGACATCAACTTGAATTGTTATAGAGCGCAGCTTGAGCCGTTGCCGTATCAGCGGTGAGGAGGGTTTGAAGAAACTTCCTTGGATGGACGCCCTGTCTTCTGGCGGTTCGCACCAGACTGGGAAGGATGCTGTGGGTTTTCAGTCCGCTTTGAGATCTCGTTCCGAAGCATATCTTGCGGAAGATCACCAGATGCCTGAGGGACTGTTCCGCATGATTGTTCTTGGGCGGTACGCCGGGACGCCGGAGGAAGGTAAAGAGAAATTTCTGCTCGGCCCCTACGAGATAGCTCCGGAGAGTCTCGGCGGGTTTGAAACGAAGCGTCTGTCTGCAGCCGAGGGGTCACCTCGAGAAGTCGCTGAGAACGAACAGGTTATCTCTGCCTATCTCGGGTTTAAAAAGGTAAGTCGCCATGATAGGTGAGAAGATCCTTGAACTTATAAATCTCCACTTCAACTATGGAGGGGCCAGGACTCTCCAAGGCGTTTCCATCCGGTTGGTCGAAGGAGATATTGTTTGCATCATTGGAGCTAATGGAGCTGGGAAGACAACAACTCTAAGAATAATCTCTGGTCTTGAAAAGCCCTCGTCAGGCGAAATTAGGTTTCAAAATCAGCGGATTGATGGACTTCCTCCTAAGGAGATCATTGCACGGGGTATTACCCATGTACCTGAGCAAGGCCGTCTTTTTCGAGACATGACCGTCTTTGAGAATTTAATAATGGGGGCCCATCTCCGCAAAGACAAGGGAGCCATCAGGCAGGATCTGAAAAAGGTCTATGGTTATTTTCCTCGTTTGGCTGAAAGAACCAAACAGCGAGCCGGCAGCCTAAGCGGAGGGGAGCGCCAGATGTTAGCTGTGGGTCGCGCCTTGATGAGCAAGCCGAAGGTACTGCTTATGGACGAGCCGAGTTCCGGTCTTGCTCCACAGCTTGTTGCCATGGTCGGTCAAATCGTTCTCGACATCAACAATGAGGGAATCTCTATTATTCTGGTAGAACAAAATGCTGAGATGGCGCTTAACATTGCCAGTTATGGGTACGTTTTGGAACGGGGGAGCGTGGCCCTTGAAGGAGAGACGAGGACACTCATTAACAATGATCAGATCAAGCAGGCCTACCTCGGAATGTGAATTTTTTTTCGAATCCATTTTAGGTCAGAAAAGATGAATGCCTTAGTGAAGGCGTTGGTCGATTTAAACGAGAAACAGGTATTGTCCGAGGTAAAAGCCATGAGGGAAAGGGGCGTCCCAGTTCGTGAGATCCTTCATGACCTTCAGGAGGGCATGCGCTTCGTGGGAGAGCAGTTCGAGTGTCAGAATTACTACCTCCCTGAACTTATTCTGTCTGCAAAGATCTTTAAACAGGCCATTCAAATTTTCGAAGACGCACTGGTCAGGGCTCCGGTCGAAGCCGAACACGGGATATTCATCATCGGGACCGTGGCTGGAGATATTCATGATATTGGCAAGAACATCGTCGCCACGATACTCGGCTGTCAAGGTTTTAAGGTCGTCGATCTTGGCGTCAACGTTCCGGCCGACAAATTCATTGAGGCCATCAACGAATACAAACCGAGGTCTGTCGGTTTATCCTGCTTGTTGACAACCGCATTCGATAGCATGAAAGCTACAGTTGAGGCCATTGAAAAAGCTGGCTTAAGGAAAGGGCTATCCATTCTCATTGGGGGGGCTCCGGTTACCCAGGCCACCCGCGATTACGTTGGCGCAGATGCATTCTGTCTCAATGCCTATGAGGCAGTAGAAACAGCTAGGCGAATGAAGGTCTGAAATGAGCAATTCTTCCCTTTTTGAAGAGCGACAAAACAGAATTCTGAAAGCCGTTACTCTCGAAAAACCAGATCGCGTTCCTGTGGTCCTGGAATACGCTGGGTTTGCAGCTCTGGTGACCGGCACCCCATTGCTCGAATTTCTGAGCTCTCCATCGAAGTCGGTTGAGGTGATGATCGATGCATTCCACCTGATCGGTGAAGCAGATGCCATCAACTATGGTTCATATTATCCGTACAACCTTGCTTACCTTTGGATGTCGAAAGTCAAGATCCCTGGAGTTGACCTCCCTGATGATGCCATGTATCAGGTGGCCGAAGCTGAGTTGATGACCGAGGATGATTATGATCGGATCCTCGATGAAGGCTGGCCTGATTTCTACCGAACTTTCATAGAAAAAAGGGTTTTCAATGACGTCCCCCTTGAACGCCTTCCTTCAATGCAGGCTCCTGTTGATGTCCGGGCCCGATGGGAATTCCACGGTATCCCGGTTCTAAACGGTGGTGTAGTGAGTTCACCCTTTGAACTTCTCTGCGGGGCTCGTTCTCTGTTCAAATTCTTCCAGGATCTACTTACGATACCTGACAAAATCCAGAAGGTTATGGACACCATTATGCCCACGCTAGTCAATCCCATTTGTCAACAGGCAAAGAATTTGGGATTTTTAACCGTCTGGGTAGGAGGGTGGCGTTCAGCAAGCAATATGATCTCACCAAAGCTCTGGGAGCGCTTTGTCTGGCCTTACCTCGAAAGGGCAGTCTATGAGGTCGTTGATTCCGGATTGATCGCAACCCTTCATCTCGATTCCAACTGGACCCGCGATCTTCATTACTTTAAGTCGTTACCTAAATATAAATGTATTATGGCTACGGACGGAAACACCGACCTCTTCAAGGCCAAGGAGATTTTGGGCGATCGCATGTGCTTGATGGGCGATGTGCCTGCCACGATGCTGGCTTTGGGCACGCCCGATGAAGTATATCAGTACAGTAAAAAGCTCATTCAGGAACTTGGTCCAGAAGGTTTCATTCTCCATCCTGGCTGCGACATCCCCATGGATGCAAGACTGGCGAATGTTCAAGCCATGGTCCGTGCCGCAACGGGTAAGTGAAGGAGAACGGATGCATCCGATTCTTACCCATCTAATTGACTGTAGGCCTGTTGAGAAATTTCGTGCTTTTCTATAGGATATGTCTTAGATTTGGGGATTTTCACCAAGAAAACTTCAAGGAAAGTGCTGCGGTAATATGTCAAGTGAAAAATGGAAACAAAAAATCTCCCTGGC
>CAYMTD010000273.1:0-3944 GCA_964393245.1 uncultured Syntrophaceae bacterium | reverse complement strand
AAAGGATTAAATATGCTTCAAAATCGCTCTCCGACGAGAAAAGTTTTCTCTTATCAAGTTTATTTCTCTCCCATAGGTACTTACAATTAATGGTCTCCAGTTCATTTATCAATTGGCTTTTTCCAAGATCTCCACCATAATTGCGCCCATATTGTTGTATGGTTTCCAATATCGCTCTGCCTTCATCATTTGTCAAAGTTATGCAGTGCAGGTGTTTATTTTGTTGAATCAAATTAATGATTCTGACAAATAAGCTCATGTTCTTTGATTGAATGCCATTCAAATATAGATCTGTTTCTTCGATGATCTTGATTCCTTCCATGGGTTCGAATTGGATGCGGTAAAAATACTTTTGTTGCGGGTAGATGATGTCTCTGTTGTAGAATAGGCCCTTACTGACGCGAAGCGGGCCAAATAGATTCTGGGATTTGTAGTTAAATTGAGAAAGGAAGAGGATATCCCCCTCGTTTATGTTGGCTAACCAGTTGGATTGACTGGCACCATAGATCAAATGATATAGGCAGCGATCGGCGAACTTGGTTGTAGTCACGATGTAATATCTCATGCTTTAACGCTAGCAAAGGTTGAACCAATTGTCTAGTACATTCTGCTGTACGTTCTAAGACGATGCTGACCAAGCACAATTACAGTCCTGGGGGTGAATAGGATGAAGGAAGCGTCAAAACTTCTTAGAAACTTTCCGAAAGATCGCAGTGGACTGTACATTGTATATGAACTTTTTACTTTCGATAACCTCTTTCGATTGCTTTTGAAGAATGGTTTCGATCATGAAGAATCTATGTACTTCGTTCTCTTGCATTGCTCAATGAGTGCCCTTGTCTTTCAAGAGAGAATCCACAACAAAAGCTACAGAAAACTTCGAGCCGAGGATGCATTATCCGCCGATTTGGCCGCCTGCAAAGCACAGCTAATTTACGATTTAATAAGCCTGGCGAACAGATCGAAGAGGTTGGCTAAGTGAGCGAACGACCTCAGAAGTTTGGAGGGAACACTATTGCGCAATGGAATAAATGGGGGGTCGATTATGCAGAAGTGTTGTGGCAGCTTATCGGTAGCCTTTGCGAAGCTTCCTTTGGTTAAGAACCCAACCTTTTCCCCAACGCATGGGAATTCCTATTAGTGCCAATTGCTTTAAGGAGAAGATTTCCCTTGACGGAATTTTTGTCTGAGGTTATGAAATATGGCAATCAGAAGGGTCATTTATGATTGCAGAGATTACGCAGTGGATCATGGAGTTGATGAGGTCTCATGGTCAGCTCTCCGTCTTCATCGGAGTGATCATTGAGCAGATCATTGTCCCCATTCCCTCCCCTGTGATCGTCATGGGGGCGGGGGCAATTCTCATCTCCCCCGGACTATCCGTTCCTAAGGCGCTAGTACAAATTCTATGGATCATCGTCCTTCCCGGGACGATCGCCTCGACCTTAGGTTCGTACATAGGATATGTCATCAGTTATTACGGGGGCAAGGCACTGGTTGCGCGATACGAGCGTTTTTTGGGGGTCGATTGGAGTGACATTGAGATTTTGGAGAGAAGATTCCAGGGAAAGAGAGAAGCTTTGATTATCTTCCTTACCCGTGCCATTCCTGTCTTTCCGATCTCCCTCATTTCTATCTTTGCAGGCCTTCTTCACATACCTGTGAGACCCTTTACCCTCTTCACTTTTCTCGGGTCCATATTTCGCTGTCTCTTTCTCGGTTTTGTGGGGTGGTGGATTGGGGCAACCTATGAAAAACTGGCCACTCGGTTGGATTCAGTGGAAACGATCGTCTCGATTCTGATGTTGATCGCCATGGCTGGGCTCCTCGGATACCTCTATCACAAGTTCAGGAAGTCTACCCCGAAGCCGAATTGACTTAAATCAAAGAAATTCCTTATAAAATCATAAATCATAAGGTTAATGAAATCAAAAGGAGGATCTACGATGAGAGTGACGGTTGACGAAGAAACTTGTATCGGATGCGGGCTTTGCGCGGAGACTTGTCCCGAGGTGTTTGAGATGAACGATGATAAAGCCAGGGTGAAAGTGGATCAAGTTCCAGAAGATGTTATAGAATCTTGCAAAGAAGCGGCCGAGAATTGTCCAGTGGAGGCCATCCGGATAGACGAATGAGCCCAGACCAATAAAAAGGGGGGAGTTCTTTGTTCCACCGAAGCCCCCCCTTTTCACCGTTTCCCCTAAATCATCACTCAAAATACTCTCTAATTTCTTTATAGCGATTGGGATCGCGCAGTCGCTCCAGGGCCTTGGCCTCGATTTGGCGAATCCTTTCGCGGCTCAGACCGAACTGCCTTCCGATCTCCTCCAGCGTGCACTCCCCATCTTCTCCAATCCCGAAACGGAGCCGAAGGATCTTTTCCTCTCGGGGTGAGAGACCCGACAAGAGTTTGCGGAGTTGGTTGACCAGGTCCTTTTCAAGTAATGAATCGCTGGGAGAGAGACTCTTTTCGTCAGGAATCAAGTCTTCGAGCGTGCTATCTTCTTCTCCGATAGGCATATCGAGTGAAATCGGTTCCTCGATGAGGTTGAGAATTTTGTCCACGTCATGTAACGGGATCCCGCTGTCCTTCGAAAGTTCTTGTGAAGTAGGTTCCCTGCCCAGCTTCTTCACCAGGTCCTTAAACGACTTCATCAACTTCCCCTTAATCTCGAATAGGTAGTTGGGGATACGAATCGTCCTTGACTTCTCGGCAAATGCCCTCAGGATGGCTGCCCGGATCCACCAAGAAGCATAGGTGCTGAACTTGTAGCCCTTTGTATAATCGAATTTTGCCATGGCCTGCATCAGACCGAGATTCCCCTCTTGGATGAGATCCAGGAAGGAAAGCCCTCGATTGGCGTAACGTTTTGCAATACTGACAACTAACCGCAAATTAGCCTGAATGAGCTCATTCTTTGCCTGCTGGGTTTCGAGAACGGCCTGCTGGTATTGATTGAGTACTTTTTTATAGAGAAGGGTCTGCTCCCTCTTTTCCGCGGGCGTCAGCTTTGGTCTTTTTCCGTTCCTTCCCTTTGCTTTGTGCGCATGTTTATGGCCGTTATTTGGTTTTCTATCCCCATTCTTTGGGACGGGAGAATAGATCTTCGCCTTGAGACGGTTCGTCTTCGTTTCGAGGAGCTTCACTTGACGTTCCCCCTCCTTAATCCTCTTCGCAAGCTCAACCTCCTTTTCAGGCGTGAGCAAGGAGATTTTTTCAAGGCTCTTCAGATATTCCATCGTGATATCTTGAGGCTGATAGGGTACCTCTTCCTGGATGGTCTGCTCCAGTCTCAACTCTTCCAGTTCCTCAGCCTCGATTTCTTGCTCAGTCTCCATTTCAAATTCCTTTAGTGACTCCTCCATTTCCTCCCCGTCTGAAGAGATGGGTCGAATTGGAGGAGTATCCGTTTTCTCATGAAAAAGAGACGAAGCCGGCACTTCCTGGAGAGTCAAACTTTCCCCTTTTTTTCCTGATGGTTTGTTCTGTTTCACAAATGCTAAACCCCTTTCTTTTTATACAAAAAAACCCTTCCATTCAAAATCTATGGAAGGGGTTTCTGCCCCTATTTACTGCTATATTCCCTGCCAAGCTGAATGGTTTTATATGCTTTAAACACCCTAACTGGGTGCTCTATTCAATCTACAATTTTAATATATTCAAATTTAAACAGTTTGTCAAGAAATATTTATAGGCTGAATTATTTAAAGAAATCGGTTGGTTATATGACATTTGCTAAATTCTAAGGTAATCATATAGGATTTATTCTAAGCGTATATGTGTGATCATTCACATTTAGAATGTACGATATTCTTTACGTAAATTGTATTGAGCATCGCTTTTCAATTTGACTTTGAAAGGTCCTTCTCTTATATAGGGAAAATGTAACTTTGAACTGAGGATCATAAATGGGAAATGTTGACCTCCACCTTCATACGACGGC
>CAYMTD010000272.1:0-3970 GCA_964393245.1 uncultured Syntrophaceae bacterium | reverse complement strand
GTTCTCATGGTGACGATGAAGCCCATCCCCTCCTTTGCAATCAGGTTTTCTCTGGGAACAAAACAGTCCCGGAAGACCAATTCTCTCGTGGCCGAAGCCCGGATCCCCATCTTCTTTTCCTTCTTGCCGAAGTCGAAACCGGGAGTCCCCTTCTCGACAATAAAGGCGCTCGCCCCACGTGGCCCTTTTGCCCGGTCGGTGATGGCGATGATCGTGTAGATCTCAGCTTCTCCGCCGTTGGTAATCCATTGTTTGGTTCCGTTCAGGACATAACCCTCCCCTCTACGAACGGCTGTTGTTCGGATGGCGCTCGCATCGCTCCCTGCGTCCGCTTCCGTCAGCCCGAAGGCAGCCAATCGCTTTCCTTTGGCGATATCGGGGAGATATTTCTTCTTCTGTTCCTCGCTTCCATAGAGCATGATTGGATGGGCCCCTAAGCCGCTTCCAGCATAACTCGTGGCCACTCCAAGACAGACCCGACTCAGTTCTTCCACTGCCAAACAGTTCTCCAGCACCCCACCTCCAAAACCCCCATATGCCTCATCGATCGAGACACCGAAGAGGCCCGCTTCGGCACAGACCTTCATGAGCTCCCAAGGGAATTCTTCTTTTTCGTCCAATTCAGCCCGGGCAGGTAACACCTTCTCCTGTGCGATCTTTCGGGCCAAATCCTGAATCATCTGTTGCTCCTGTGTCAGAAAGTAATGCAATCCGTTTCCTCCTGTTTGCCTCGTCAGAAAACCCCGTTCTGGATGCGGGGGCTTGAAAAGAAGACGCCCTGTCCAGACGAGAAGGTTGAGTCCCACCGCCATTTTTCACAGGGTGAGTCCCGTCATCTTTGTCTTGTCCAAATTTCTTGTTCCCAGCCGAAGCAGGTCCTGATTCTCCCTGAGCTCTTGGACCAAGTGGTCGTTCAGTTTATTCTTGGCCAGATTCTGGGCCAGGACGATGGCATTCATAATCGCCTTGGCGTTGGAATGACCATGGCAGATGACACAGTTCCCGTTCACTCCCAGAAGCGGAGCTCCTCCGAACTCCGCGTAGTCCACCTTCTTCTCTAACCGGCGCATCACCCGCCCCATCAGAAAGTAAGCCACCTTGGCCCTTAAATTATCCTGTGCTTCCCATTTGAGAATCGTGTGAATGGTCTCCCAGAGTCCCTCGCTGATCTTTAACGCCACATTTCCAACAAACCCATCGCAGACGATGACATCGACCGATCCCCTGTTGAGATCCCGACCTTCAACATAACCGATATAGTTCAGATTGGTCTGGGAAAGAATCTCATGGACCTCTCGCGTCAGCTCATTTCCTTTCCCCTCCTCTTCCCCATTACTCAGAAGACCGATCCGCGGCTCCTTCTCGCCCAGAATATACTTTGCGTAGGCATTCCCCATAATGGCAAACTGGACCAGATGAAAAGGTTTGCAGTCCACGTTCCCGCCGGAATCGATGAGGACCGTTGAGCCCTTGGGTGTTGGATGGATCGTCGCAATGGCAGGCCGGTCGACGCCCTCCAGCTTTCTAAAGATGTACATGGCAAGCGCCATAGCCGCTCCGGAATTGCCAGCGGACACCAGGCTGCTGGCCTCCCCTGTTTTTGCCAGATCGACGGCCACCTTGATGGAGGTCTCTTTCATCTTTCGGATCACATTGGATGGGGAATCGTGCATGGCGACGACATGCGGGGCATGATGGATGAAGATCGGGAGCTTCGACGTTGGATATTTGGACAGCTCTTTGCTCACCTGGTCCTCATCCCCCACCAGGAGGACCTTGATTCCGTGTTCTCTTGCAGCCAGAACGGCGCCTTCAACAATGGACCGCGGAGCAAAATCTCCACCCATGGCATCAACGGCAATCTTCATGGATGATCCTTCCTTTACCCAGAATCATTTTTCCTCTTCGACTTTGATGACCTCTCTCCCCTTATAGCTCCCACAATGGGGACAGATGTGATGAGGGAGAACGGGTTCATGACATTGCGGACATAAGGAAGTACGTACGGGATCCAATCGATCATGCGCCCGACGCTTATCCCTTCTCGATGGTGATTGTCTACGTTTTGGAACGCCCATATGTAACTTTCCTTTCTCTCACCTCCTCCCCTGCGGGGAGGGTGGGGCTAATCAAGCTTCAGTTTTTTAAGGGCCGAAAAGCCGGAAACAAATTCCTTCTTCACGCATTCGCAGGGGCCAAGATTAAGATCTTTTCCGCATGTTGGACAAAGTCCCTTGCAATCAACCCGACAGAGAGGTTTGAAAGGAATCTCTAAAAAAATCTGTTCACAGGCAATCTCGGAGAGGTGGATTTCCCCCCCATGATAGAAGTTTGATTTCATGTCGTCCTCGCCCAGTTCGATCTCCTCGGCAGAGGACGTTTCTTTCAGAGGGAGAAGCGTGAGTTCGAACGTAGATGCAATGGGATAAGAAAACTCCTTTAAACATCTTACACACTGCAATTGAAGCGTGGTCTTCACCCGTCCGTTGATGAATACGGACTGACCAACTTTCCATACCCTCGCTTCTGACTGAAGGGGTCTTTCGAAGGCAAAGTCGATATGGGAAAAACTTTCGAGATAGGTTGATAAGGAAGACGTTTCCTCCGTCCAATTGAGATTTAAACCGTCTGATGAAATATCATCTAATCTCAGCGTAAACATTCAGGTTTACCTTCTCGAACCACAGAACGTGGCCCTTTTCACGGCTATCCGAGAATGATGGATGAAACTTCCCTAAAACCGCCTCCTGCACCAAATTAAAAAAAGAAATATATAAGAAAAAATTTTTTTGTCAAGAGCATTGAGCCGCCCGTAATCCGCAATTAAAAATCGAAAGCGTATCAATATCGCTGTCACGCTGAAATTTTTTCAGCCTCTCACTTTTTCGATAACCCATAGATCCTGAAACAACCCATGGAACGAGTTCAGGGCATAGTTTAGGATGACAATTACGGATTACCGTGCGCTTGGTGAACAATGCGCTTAGGAAAAATTCGTTCGTATGTTAACAGATTTATGTATTCGGTCGCAAGTCATCTGAAAAGATTTTAAGGTTGGCGGTGGGGTTTTATTATCGCTGCCTTGGGAACATCTTCAAGAAGAGATCAAAGGGTTCGTCCGACTTCTTACAATCGAAGAAGGACTCAATTTCAAGAAGATCGAAACCGGAATATTTTTTCGGATCAAGTTCGACACCGAATTTTTGTTTGATTCGTTTGACCATATAGTCCCGCAAAGCCTGATCGTAGGAAATGTATTCCGGATCCTGGACACCCCCATAGGTTTTGCCAGCTTGCGTTAGGACTTGGGGGTCAAAAAAAACCTCGTCCGCGCTCGTTTCATATGGAGCGAGAAAAAGACACCCAATCGTCAGACAAACCAGAATGATGACCTTCACATTATTAAATTACTCCAAATTCTTATGAAAAGTCAAGCTCTAACTTAAACCGCTGTTAAGAACGAGACAACTCTTTCTTTTCCCCTATCCATCCATATTTTTCAAAACGAATTCTGTAATATCCATCGCAACTATGGGAACCTTCTTTTTCCTGGCCGTCGACAGGATGGTGCGGAGGCACTGCTGACAGGCAGAGATCAACAGGTCAGCTCCCGTAGCCTTGATCTCTTCGATCTTTGTCTCAGCCAGAGCGGCTGAGAGGTCTGGACGTATCATCTCACCAACGGCTGGGTCCAGCATGGAGCAAATATTCCGGTGGTGTTTGCCAACGGCGATCAGTTCGGCGCGCACGCGCTTGCAAATGGGACCCTGGAAGTTTACAAAAACGGCTCTTTACTGGCAACACGCAGTATAACCTCGTGGTCTTTTTATGCCAGCGGAGGATACATCGGCTTGTGGTTCGCCAACTCATCTGATGCGTTGTTGAATGACTTCGGCGGCGGAACCGTGTCAGCAGGACCGACCAACACACCGTTGCCCGCGACACCGACCAATACCGCCACCAACATCCC
>CAYMTD010000271.1:0-3974 GCA_964393245.1 uncultured Syntrophaceae bacterium | reverse complement strand
AGTAAGTTTAGGTCAAGGACTTTCTGTTTCCAACCCTTTCGTCTGCTGGTGCCAAAGAGCCTCAAACCATGCTCCTGTTTCCTATGCCCCCTCTAAAATTCCATACGGCGAGTTTGTTTCCCTTCGGTCAAGCTTCGCACCCCAGTACGGCTTCAAGTCTGAAGTTCTCAACTATCGCCTTCCCTTTAGATCGTTGGGCTTAAATGCTATCCCCATGTCCATCCCCTTACCCAAAGGTTTGCCATAGCCTTCGTCTGAGTACTCCAGATCCCTGCTCTTTGATCCAGGGCAACTCCGTTTCTGCCGTTGCCAGCAGTGCCTTATGTCCCCTTCTGCCTGTCTTCAGCCACTCCGTGGCAATCAGACCAGCCTTCCCTGTTTCCTCAGACCATCCAGACCCAGAGGCCCTTCGCTCCGATAGAGTTATGTTGTCCCTATCCTCATCGCTACTACGGCCTCATCCGCCAGTCTGACAAACTTCTCCCAACTTCCCTCTCAAGGTTCTATGGAAGATCTTTGGCATTCCAGGATAGCTCCTGCCTGTCTGTCAGACTCTCCCCTCTTTTATCTGCATATCTTTCACCGGTTGCCACTATCCATACGCCGGAAAGTGTATCAGGTGCCCACGCCTATTCCTTCCCTGATCCCATTGGCCATCGCAGAGTCTACATCCGCTTGGCACTCCCATCTTCTCCCACTTCAATCGGCTCCCTGTGGAGGGGTCTCACGACGCTGTAATATTCGCTTTATGCTGCGGCCCCCGGTGTTGCTCAGCCCCTGTGCCGACCTGGACCTCCCCTTTCGGGAAAGCCCAACGAGCTTTTTACTTCCGAGCTTGCTTAGAATTCGTCACCTCCTTCTAAGTCGGATATCACTACCCAGGTAAATAGGCAATTCCTGGGGCAGGACTTTCACCTGCAAGATATGCAGCTTTAAGGGCTGCAGGTAGACCTGACACCTTCCTCTCCCTCTCGCACGAGACTCCATAAAACGATGCAACCTTCTCCACAATCCTTCGAACAGCTGTCTTACGATGAACTTCCCTGATCGTTGGAACCTCGTTTCCTCCTTCAAGCTCTTGCACGCGATTCCTTATCCCCTCCCAGGACCTCTCTCCTCCCAAAGCAATCCCTGAAATCACAGCGTTCAAGGGATTCCTGATCTCTTTCCTTAAACGCTCCTCCAGAAACTGACGGTATTTACGTCTCCCCTTCACCAGGTTGTTGTCCATCTGCTGAAGAACGTCCTCCCTCCGAAGCCACTCCGGACAAGTTTTCGGAGAAACGAAACTTGAATAACTGCTCCACCGATAGGCTTCCGGCCGGTCCGCCATCCGTGCCCTTACAGCATTGGGATGGATGTACCGGGACAACTCCAACAAATAGTCGTCCTTATCCACAACAATGCTCCGGTACCGGCCCTGGAAGAGATGCCCAACCCGATCATGTCTTCGGTTGAAGTAATTTGTATAAGCTGTATTCAGATCGTGCAAAGCGGCGGACAGATTCGCCCGAGGGGTTTCCAGAAGCAGATGGTAATGGGTGGTCATAAGGACATAAGAATGGATCAGGATCCCGTAGCGCTCGTAAATCCGTTCAAAACGGCGAAGAAAGCGAGTGAAGTCCCGCTCCCCCGAAAAGATGGACCCCTTCTGGTTTGCCCTTGCGGTGATGTGGTAAAAAGCTCCCCCGTATTCGATTCTCAATGGTCTCGACATACCACAACAGCGTCAACCATAATTCAATGTCTCATGTCAAGACCTGACACCGAAGAGGGAAGATCAAAAAAGAAGAAATACCAATGTCCAAATCCCAATCATCAAATAATAACCAATTACCAAAAGATCAATGACCAAATGTGCTGGACTCGTAAAAAATCGGAAAACCCGTCGCTCCTGCGAAAGCAGGAGTCCAGAATTATTTGAGTTATCTGGATTTCCGCTTCCTCGGGAATGACAAGAAAAAGAGAATTGCAGCTTTCTACAAAACAAAATGCAGTTTTTTGGTAATTGGTTGATTGGTTATTGGAGCCTATTTGGTGTTTGATTATTGGTGATGGGTGTTTTGAGAGAGGTAGGCTTAAGCTCGCTGTGAAAATTCTTCTCGTCTCTGTCAATCGAGAAAAGATGCCCTATCCTGTCTTCCCCCTTGGATTGGCTTATTTGGTCACAGGGCTGAGGGAAAAAGGCCATCAAACCGAGGTCCTGGACCTTTGCTTTTCTAATAACCCGCTCGTTGAATTGGAAGAAACCCTTCGTCGGCTTCAACCCGATTTGATCGGACTCTCCTTAAGAAACCTGGACAATCTGACCTACCCCACCTCCCTTTCCTATTTGAAGGAGGTGGAGGAAGTTGCCCACGTGTGTCGGCAAAGCTCCCGGGCGAAACTGATCCTTGGAGGTTCTGGATATTCTTTGGCCGCCGAAGAACTTATGAACCATCTGGATATCGATTTTGGAATTGTAGGAGAGGGCGAGGAAATTCTTCTCAAATTGATCGACTCTTTTGAAAAGAAGGTTTCCATCTCCCCATCCCCTCATCTCCTCCTCAAGGGAGCATCTCTGCCTGATCGGATTGGGGGAGCAAGGGTCCTTTCCATCAGGACTCCTGATCGCTCTCTGTTTGAAACGCGCCGTTATTTGGAAAAAGGTGGAATGGGGAATATCCAGACGAAGCGAGGTTGCCCGTTCTCGTGTGTTTACTGCACCTATCCCTTGCTTGAAGGGAAGGAGATTAGGCTTAGACAGATAGAGCAGGTGGCCGACGAGCTTCAAAAACTGAGGGAGGAAGGAGTGGATTATGTCTATTTTGTGGACGATATTTTCAATTACCCTCCTTCTTATGCAGAGGGTTTATGTCGGGAGATGATACGAAGGAAGATCGAGATCAAATGGAGCGCATTTGTGAATCCGGGTTTCTTGAATGGAAATCTCTTGAAATGGATGAAAGAAGCAGGCTGCGTCGGGATTGAATTTGGGACCGATTCAGGGTCGCCGCGAATGCTGAAGAATTACAGGAAATCCTTCACGGTCGAGCATGTGATCCGATCCTCTCAGGAGTGTTTGGCAATCGGAATGAATCATTGTCACTACCTCCTGTTCGGCGGGCCAGGAGAAGACGGGAAGACAATTGAGGAATCGTTTAAGTTGATGGACCAGCTCGATTCCACGGCGGTGATCGCGATGTTGGGAATTCGGATCTATCCCAAGACAGAGATGGAAGAGATTGCGCGATCGCAGGGGATGATTCAACAGGATTCAAATCTCATCTTTCCTCATTTCTACGTTTCACCGGCGCTCCAAGGAAACTTAGAAGAGATCGTTCGGGAGAAGGCCCTGGAGAGAAAGCGATGGATTGTTCCGGGTCTCGAGATCAATATCTCCCAGAATCTGATGGAGGGGATTCGACGTTTTCAGATACGAGGACCCCTTTGGGAACTGGTCGGGAGGATGAAGAGGCCAAGAGTGAAACCATTAGGTGAGAAGACGTAGGGTGACCTTTAGATTAAGAAATTTAGATCAGATGCTGAAACAAGTTCAGCATGACAGAATACAAGGGTGCTTCTTTCTTGTCATCCCGAACATGGTTCGGGATCTCGTTTAGAATAGGATGGGAGATTACCATGCAGCTAAAGGATGAGGTGGCAATTGTCACAGGGGGAACCAAGGGGATCGGAAGGGCTATATCCCTACTCTTCGCTGAAGAAGGAGCAAAGGTTGTTGCCAACTTCTCAAAGGATGTAGATGCTGCGGAGGCTTTAAAGAAAGAAGCCAAAGTTAGGGGACTGAACGTTGGTCTCTTCAAAGCCGATGTGACACAGTTTGATCCGGTAAGGGAGATGGTTGAAGAGACCTTCGCCCAGTATGGGAAGATAGACATCCTGGTCAACAACGTCGGTCTTATTCGAGATAATTTCCTTGTGCTGATGAGCGATGAAGACTGGAACGCTCTCATTGGCGCAAACCTGACGAGTCT
>CAYMTD010000270.1:1508-3988 GCA_964393245.1 uncultured Syntrophaceae bacterium | reverse complement strand
ACTTTCCCTTTCGCCATCTTCAGCTCCTTGCTTGTCCCCCTCACCCCCACCCTCTCCCGCCAGGGGAGAGGGGAAGGTTGGAGGTTTATGTCGTTAACGCTTCAGCCCCTCCGCTGATATCGCAGATCTCTTTGGTGATCATCTCCTGCCTCACTTTATTGAGGGATAAGGTCAGATCCTTGATGAGTTCTTCCGCATTGTCGCCCGCGTTCCGCATCGCTACCATCCTGGCAGATTGTTCGCTGGCAATGAGTTCAAGGATCGCATGATAAATCTCCATCTCAACAAATCGGGGCAATAATGCGTTTAAAACCGAAAAAGGATCAGGCTCGTAAATATATTCTGCCACCTGTCCAGGGGGAAGCTTCGTTGGCTCAATCGGAAGCAGTGTCTGTATGGTAGGTTTCTGGACCATGGTGCTGATAAAGTCGGGATAGGCCAGATAGACCAAATCCACCTCACCCTTGCTGTAGTCGTCGATCACAACTCTTGAAATCGGCATGGTGTCCTGCATCGTGGCCCGGTCACTGATTCCAGAAAACTCAGCCCGCACATCTAATTTAGCAATACGAGCGAAGGCTCTTGCCTTGCGACCCACGGTAATCACCGTCACGGGGACCTTTTGCTGGAGAATGAACTCGGCGACCAGGCGATTCAAGTTCGTATTAAGCCCGCCACACAATCCCCGGTCTGTACCCATGTGGAGAAGGGCGATTTTTTTCACTTCCCTTTTCTCAAACAAGGGAAGAATTTTCCCTTTGACGCGGGACTCGATCGCAAGATCCGCAATCACCTGACGTATTTTTTCGGTGTAAGGCCGGCCGGCCAGTGCCCGTTGCTGCGTCCTTCGCATTTTAGCGGTCGCTACCATCTCCATGGCGCGGACGATCTTTGTCGTCCCCTGGACGCTGCGGATGCGACGGCGTAAGATTTGAATGCTTGCCATGAGTCAAGCTCTCAGACAGCTTGGTTCTTGTATTCTATGATCGCCGCTTTCAAGCGGTTTTCTGTCTCCGGCTTGATTTCGTTATCCGTCATGATCTGCTTCTCGATATCCGGATGATTCGTCTCCATAAAACGGTGGAAGTTTTCCTCCCATGAAATGACCTTTTCCACCGGGACATCGTCGAGATAACCATTCGTGACAGCATAAAGGATACTGACTTGCTTTCCAAGGGACATCGGGGTATTGACGGGTTGCTTCAATATTTCGGTGATGCGACGTCCTCGCTCCAGTTGGTCCCTGGTCGCCTTATCCAATTCCTCACTTCCGAACTTCGCAAAGGCTTCTAATTCCCGAAATTGGGCAAGCTCCAGTCTCAGCTTTCCAGCGACCTGTCTCATCGCTTTCCTCTGAGCAGAACCACCGACCCGCGAGACGGACAAGCCCACGTTAATGGCGGGGCGGACGCCTGCATTGAAGAGATCGGGTTCCAAATAAATCTGCCCATCGGTGATGGAGATGACATTGGTTGGGATATAGGCGGACATATCTCCAAGCTGAGTCTCAATGATCGGCAAAGCCGTCAGAGATCCCCCGCCAAATTCAGGAGCTAATTTGGCTGCCCTTTCGAGAAGGCGGCTATGAAGGTAGAAGATGTCTCCGGGATAGGCTTCTCTGCCTGGTGGGCGGCGCAGCAAAAGGGAAAGTTGACGGTAAGCCCAGGCATGCTTATAGAGGTCGTCATAGAGGATGAGGGCATCTTTTCCCTGCTCCATGAGCTCCTCTCCCATGGCGCAACCTGCGTAAGGAGCGATGTACTGGAGAGGAGCCGGGTCAGAGGAATCTGCTTCGACGACAATTGTATATTTCATTGCTTCAAACTTTTCCAGAGCCGCGATCGCCTGAGCCACTTTGGATGTCTTCTGCCCGACAGCGACATAGATGCAGATCATATTCTGACCCTTCTGGGCAATGATCGTATCCAGAACAATGGCGGACTTGCCGGTAAAACGGTCACCAATGATCAGCTCCCGCTGTCCACGGCCAATAGGGATCATGCTGTCTATAGCTTTGATGCCTGTCATGACGGGTGTATTAACAGGCTGTCTTTTCGTCACGTCGGGTGCCACTCTCTCGACCGGCCGAGTCTTGGTCGCCTTGATAGGTCCTTTCCCATCCAGGGGACGTCCCAGAGGATCAACCACCCTTCCAATTAAGGCCTCCCCCACCGGGACTTCAATCACTCTCCCTGTCGCTTTGACCTCATCGCCCTCTTTAATCTTGCTGCAATCACCAAGGATCACCGCGCCAACATTGTCCTCCTCCAGGTTCAATGCCAGACCTGTGATGTCATGAGGAAATTGAAGCAATTCATTGTAGGCTGCGTTCCCCAATCCGTAGATGCGGGCAATCCCGTCACCTACCTCGATGACGGTTCCTACGTTGGTGACCGTGACACCCGCCCCAAAACGTTCAATCTGCTCTTTGATGACAGCAACGATGTCTTGTTCCCGGGTTGCCATATAAACCCCTCTCT
>CAYMTD010000270.1:0-1408 GCA_964393245.1 uncultured Syntrophaceae bacterium | reverse complement strand
TTTTTCTTCAGGGTTTCTAACTTCTGACGGATGCTGCCGTCAATCAGCATATCACCGATCCGGGCAATGAATCCCCCGATGATCGAGGGATCCGATTCAACGTCAATGACCACGTTACGATCAACGATCTCTCCCAGTCGGCGAGAGACCACTTCTTTTTCCTGAGCACCCAAAGGCAAGGCCGTCGTCACCCTGGCGCGTTCCACACCCCGATGCGCATCCAGCAAACGATTATATTGGAGGAAGATGTTTCCACAACGGGATAGCATCCCCTTGCTCATAAGAAGTAGAGCCAGGTTGAAGACCAGCGGATGAATCTCCCCCAAGGCCTTCTGTATGAGACCCCTCTTTGCATCGAAAGAAATGCGGGGATCCTCAAGCAAGGCCATCAGTTTTTGATCTGCCGCCAGGCCGGCCATTTTTTTCAAGCTTTGCTGCCAGACCTCAAAGTCATGCTTCTCCAGAGCCAGCTCGAAGGCGGCCCGGGCATAGCGGTTACCAGAGCTTGTTCTCGGCATGATTCCCTTTAGCTTTTCTTGAAGGTGCGACTCTCTTGAAGTGTTTCTTCGATGAGTCTACGATGTTTTTCTTTATCGAGAGTCTCCTTGATCACTTTTTCAGCCGCCGATATGGCGATATCGGCAAACTCTCGGCGCAAATCTTCCACAATCTTACCCCGCTCCGCCTCCAACTCCGATCGGGTTCGATCGATCATCGATTGGGCCTGTTTCGCCGCCTCCTGTTTTGATTCTTCCTTCAGCCTTTCTCCCACCTGCATGGCCTGAGCAATGATGGCCTGACCTTCTTGGCGACCTTTCTCAATCTGTTTTTGCACCTCCACTCTGGCCTGCTCAAATTCCTTTTTGGTCGCCTCTGCCTGTTCCATCGCTTCGGCTGTCCTTTTTGCCCTCTCGTCCAGCATCTTCAGGACGGGTTTGTAGAGAAAGATCCGCAGAAGAACGAATAGGACGACAAAATTGATGACAAAGACGACCAGCAGGGGCAAATTGATACCTAAACTGGCAAAACCTCCCATGGTGTCCTCTTTCCTCATTGATGGACGGGAAACGAACCGTCTCCCGGAAGTCTAACCTCGCAGGACTAGAAAAGTAACAAGCCCCGCCATGGAAAAGACGAGTAGCACGATTGTGATCATAATGAGTGCTAAACTGATGGGTAACCCACCGCCACCTCCGTTGTCCATGGTGACACCTCCTTATTTAACCACCATCGCCAAGATGATACACACAATCAAGACATAAATCCCAATGGCTTCCGCCAGAGCGCCTATCAAGATCATGTTGGTCAGGATGGCACCCCTGGCCTCGGGGTTACGCCCCAAGGATTGCATGGCTGAGAAGCCGATCAGCCCCAACGCCAAGGCCGGGCCGAAAAACCCCAAACCTGC
>CAYMTD010000269.1:0-4007 GCA_964393245.1 uncultured Syntrophaceae bacterium | reverse complement strand
CGAGAACCTTGTGCTGAAGTTGCACCGATGTGTATTTATCTCGCAAATCTCGCAACGCCCCTCTCCAGCTAAGCTTCAACTCGCCCTTCTGTTTCGCAACTCGTCTCTCCAGCAAGAACTCCACAAAATCCTTCACCTCCTGCTGGAGCTCTGGTGGTAACTGCTCTACAAGCTCTTTGAGGGTTTCCACCATAAAGGAAATAAAGGGGACAGGCACCTTTTTCCGGCACCTTTTCCCCTCCTCACTGCCCATAAGCATGTGGACAGGGGGTCAAGTCTTGAATCTTGACATTCCTTCTCATAAGCATGTTGAGTAAGTCCATGGCCTACTTGATCTGCCTCGTTGATCTCCTCTGTTCGGTCTGCATTGTTCAAATCGTTCTTTTGATAATATGGGATAGTATACTTTCGCTCTCGTTTTTCAACAGACTTCCTTTGCCTTCCGATCGGCCTAAGAATTGATTCCATATGGAGATTGACGATGAACCCTCTGCCACAAGCCGGAATTTCATCTCATAACGACCTCTCCGGCCTTAGTCTTAATTTCTACGTCAAATTTACTCAAAAAGTCCATCCCCAGAAGCCCATCCACATAAACACCAAATGGGAGTGTATGACCAAGGATTGTAAAATCTCTTAAAGACTTTCCGAAACAGTTAAAGGTCTTCACCGACACTACAGGAACAACCTCATAACCACTACCCGTAATTATACGCTGTCTCCTTGGCGCCACTGCAGGACCAGAACCTATGAACTCTAATAGCTCTTGAGACACAACGGTATAGGCAGAACCAGTATCTATCAATAGTTTTGGATATGCCCCGCCCCTTTGTCCTTCAATAAAAACTCTTGTCATCAAAAGAGACCCATGTTTTTCCAATTTATATATCTTCATAGAAAAGTACAACAGCGAGGTCCTCAGGGATTTTTCCCGTATATTCTATATAGAGATTTTTCTCCTTCAGCTTAAGAAGTTGTTCGTATATCTCAGACTTATCTTTAGAATGGGCGATTACCTTTCCTTCCTTCAGACTGTAGCTCTCGTCAACCTCTTTAACCTCAATTAATACCCATTCATCTTTAAATTTTTCAATAATTTCTTTCCATTTCATGGTCGTCCTCGCACCCAAATTTAGCAAGAGCTTGGGAATGGAGGAGGATGAAGGGTCAAGTCTTGAATCTTGACATCCCTCTAACCCTGCCCCCCCGATCACCAACATTCGCTTCCGTCTGACATCCGTCTATCGTCTCCCCCAGTTTTTTTCGTCACCCATTATCCTAATAGAAGCGAAAGTCACTTTTGGGTTTCATGTTCGCCTTAATTTTACGGTTACGAAGCCTTTTTTTCGTGTAATAATAGAGGACTGCAGAGCATACAACACTATTCTAAATCTGCATTATCCTTTTTAGCTTACCATTGACTTCTTTCTTTATATCTTCATCAAGCTCTCCAAGTTCACCCACTATCAGGTCTTTCAAAATGGTTGCAATTTTGTCAAGCTTTATTACCGAATCTACTTTTAATCCCGCCACATTTTGAACCCGGGATGATCCTTCTTTATCAGAACATCAACCTCCGAAGGTTCAGAAGGTATTTTGGGGGAGATAAATGCAACCACTGCATCCTTCCCGCCTTCATAAATCACCAACGCCGGCCTGAGCTTCGCCGCCGTTAGATCAGTGAAGGGAAAAGGTACCAAAACTACTTTACCTTTCATTTATATCTAACCTTCAAATCTGATATTTTATAGATATCTTTTTCGTCTTCAAACAGACCTGATAGCGACTTTTCGGCCAGCCTCATCATAGCCGTAATTTCTTTTTCATACATCAAGTCGTCTATCTTTTTTGAGATCTCAATCACTCGCTCTTTTATATCTTTGACTTCAGCTTCTATGTTTGGCCTATCCATGAACCCTCCTTCCAAATTTTCCTTAAAAGGTTTGCTCTGGGTAGAGTAGAGAGCTGGCGTAGTGGCTAAGGCTCTATCTCCAGCTCCCCCTCGTCAAACCGTACATTCAGTTTGTTTCCCCTCGGTCAAGCTTCGCCCCCGAGTACGGCCTTCCCATCATCCTCTTCCCTCTTATATTCATCAAATAAAATAAAGGGGACAGGCACCTTTTTCCCTCCTCACCGCTCACAACTAGTCCTTTCATAAGAGTAACTCTTCTTGGGCAATCTTTAAAAGTTCTTGAGCAAGGTCAATTATGAACTCAGCATCTTTTTCTTGGATTTGACCACCTGGTTTGTACCGTGCTTTTGCTCGTAAGTCCAAGCCTAAATTAAGATCTCGTCCTAGATGCTCTGGGACCTTCTTGGTCAAGACAAACAACTTGCTAAATTGACCAACAATACCTCCATGAGATGAGGCGAGTGAATTCTTTGTGCTGATAATCAAGGCTTTTACCAAAAGCTCACAAGCATTGTATCCAGTATCAATCGATAAGCGCAGTTTATTTTCATTGAATGCATCTTTTGCATATTTTAGATATTCTTCGGCTAAGTCGAGATAATCTCTAAAATCCAACTTCCATTCCGTACCAGATAGGCTTGTAAAGATTGGCTTTCCAAATTTAAGAACTTCCCAAAGGAATGGAGATCGGCCCAGAGATTGTTCAAACTCTTCTTTCGACATAGGAATAGTTTCAATTATTCTTCCTTCTTCACAGACGATCTTAAAACTAACTTCGCTGGCCATTTCCAAAAGGCTTCTTTCATCTAAATCTGAGTAAACAACTAATATGTCGATATCGCTTTCATCCGTGGCCGTGCCTTTGGCTATACTTCCGTAAAGATAGATCCCTAAAATTTTTTCACCTAAACGTCCCCTTAATTCCGATGCAAAGCGCTCTATAATATTTTCTGTCTTTCCCATTGTTACCAGCTCCCTCCTGGTCCTGTCTGAAAATACAGATCGGGGTCAACATTTGACAATCAGAAGTCATACGTAAAGTCTGATTTGTTTATTACAGTTCTGTTTCATTCGTTTGATTTTCGTCTCCTTCTTCCCCGCTCAAGAAGTCCCTGGCAGACATAATATCAATCCCGGAATATGTTTGCAATTTCAAGAGATGCTTATCACCTGAAATAATCACATCTGCTCTTGCAGTTACTGCACATTCCAATACACGGTTATCATCAGGGTCGTCTTTTATAATATTTATTTTCTTGGCTGGTTCTATTAATGTGGCTATCAGGGCTATCTTGGCGACGGCTTGCTCAACCGTTGATTCCTTGCCCTCAAGCTTTCTGGTGAATTTTTCTCTCTTTAATACCCCTTCCAGTTCCTTCAGCAATTTCTGCGAGATAAAAAGCTGAACTTTGTTATTCTCAGCTTCCTCAATAACCCTGGCTTCATTGCCGTCCCAGAGAATTCCTGAAATAAGTGTATTCGTGTCGAGGACAACTTTCTTCAAGGTTATTCTCACATCCCTTTTCGTCTGTATCGTCTTATTTCTTCAGTGACATCAACGTCCCTTAGTTTTTCCTTTTTCGCCATTTCCCTGAAAGCACTTGCAACTTCCCGGAACGATTTCTCCTTCAGTGACTTAAATACACGTTTAAGATATATGGTATCAGAGTCAAAATATAGGTTAAATTCCATACCTTTTTCTAGTCCGAACTTGTCACGGATATTCTTAGGCAATTCGATTACCCCTCTATCCGATAGTTTTATTTTTTCCATAAGTTCCACCTCCAATTATTACATTTTATCACAAAATTGAAAAATAAGAACACGGCGAAGTCTTGAATCTTCACATCCCTCTAATCCAACAGCCCGATCACCAGCACTCATTTTCCTCTGATATCCGTCTATCTCCTCTCCCTATCTTTTTCGTCATCCATCGCTCCGGCCATTTTCATATTGAAAGCTCGGACGGTCACCAATAAAGGGGACCGGCACCTTTTTCGCTTCACCATGGATAATTATTTCTACCGCCTCTTTAATTCATCCCTGAATGCTTCCAGTCTTGGAAGTTCCTCACTGTCTCTTTGTCTCTTCGCTG
>CAYMTD010000268.1:0-4017 GCA_964393245.1 uncultured Syntrophaceae bacterium | reverse complement strand
TCCTTGCGAAATGGATGGCGGGGTTCATGATTATGAATGTCTTCTATGTATTTTCTGACCTCACGGTAATGTATTATCACACGGAGGATGCCTTTGAGACCGTGGAGCTTGTCCGCCTTGGCAAATTCGGCTTTTTGTACATCTGGGTTGACAACGTTTTTGGGAACATCGTCCCGGCACTCATCATTATTTTTAGGAGGACGCGGAAATCCCTCCTCTTGTTATTGATTGCAGCAATTTTGGCCTCGATCGGGGTCTTCATTATGAGATATGTCATGGTTTTTGGAGGCCAGTATGTTCCTTTAAGCTGATGGGAGGAAAGCGGGAATGAGACGTCGCGAATTTTTGAAATTGTGCCTCAGCAGTTCACAGGCGCTCCTGTTTACTCCTTTTCTCGAACTCACTGCCCATGGGAGGGAGCCGTGGGGGGGAAAGCAGGTCTCACGCCATACCAAGAAACCTTTGAAGGGAATACCCAGCCTCTGCCAGCTCTGTCCGGCGCGATGTGGGATCATCGGCTACTTGGAGGGGGATCAACTCGTGAAGATCGGGGGAAATCCCAAACATCCCAATAACCTTGGAAAGGTCTGCTCAAGGGGATTGGCCGGTGTCAACTTAGCCTATGACCCGGATCGCATTCCGTCACCCATGATCCGCAGGGGAGAGCGAGGAAAAGGGCAATGGGAAAGGATCTCTTGGGAGAAGGCTTATAGCGAAATGGCTATAAGATTGAAAACCATATACCAGAGCGGACAGAAGGGGGACCTCGTTTTTCAATCGGAACACGAACCTCCTGGCATCATCCGCATGTTCCTCGATGCTTTTGGGAAAACTCTGGTCCTAAATGATGATCGGCTGCACTTTGGAAACAGGGATGGAGGCCAGTGGTTGACCTGGGGGGAAGAGAAGGGAGTGCCTGACGTGGCGAATAGCCATTATATCCTCAACTTTGGTTCCAATTTTTATGAGACCCATGAATTCTACGCGGGTTTCATTGGAAGATTGATCGAAGGCCGGTTCCAAAAGAAGGCCAAGCTGGTGACGTTCGATGTCAGGCTTTCCCATACAGCCGGGAATAGCGATGAGTGGTTTCCCGTCACTCCTGGAACGGATGGGGTGGTGGCTTTAGCCATGGCCAACGTGATTGTTCAGGATAATCTTCATGACAAGAGTTTTGCTCAGAGGTGGTTGAACCTTAGCACTTCACAATTGGCTCAATATCTTTCGAGGTTTACTCCTGAGATGGCCGAGAAGATCAGCGGGATTGCGGCAGCAGATATTGAAAGGATTGCCAGGGAATTTGCAATCAGCCAGCCTTCCGTGGCCATTTCCGGTCGGGGCGTGAGCAACCATTTCAACGGTGTTTACAATGAGCGGTGCATCTTCCTGTTGAATGCCATTATGGGAAACATTGATAACCCTGGAGGATACTGTTTTCCAAGGACATACCGCCTCAACGGATCAGACCTCCCTCCCTTCGATTTAGAAAAGGCCCAGTTGAACCCACAGAAATTTATTTCTTTGCTGAAACGCAAGGGGTTGATACCACAAATGTATTTTATATATGAATCAAATCCTGCTTATGCCAACCCTGAAAGCGGTCTGTCTTCGGAAGTGCTGAAAGATGAGAAGTTGATTCCCTATCTCGTCGTGGCCGATAGCTATATGACCGAAACCGCTATGCTCGCTGACCTCGTCCTTCCCGTCGCCACCTACCTGGAGAGCTGGGCAATCGATTCATCTCCGGCATTGGATCTCGTTCCCTTCGTTGCCCTGCAGCAGCCCATCATCCATCCCTACGCCAAATCGGTTGCCATGACCGACGTTTGCATCGAACTCTCTCACAGAATGGGAACCGGATTCCGGCGAAATTTCAGGTTGAACTCTACTGAGGAATACATCAAGAGAGCGATCTCAGGTATTCCTAAGTTAGAAAGTGCGGGAGGGTTGTCCTATTTGAGAGAGAATGGGGTCTGGTTCGACAAAAATGAGAAGGTGAGGTACAGGGCTTACGAATCCAAAGGGTTTAAGACCCGCTCAGGGAAGATTGAGATCTATTCGGAGAGATTGAGAAGCAGGGGGTTCCAGCCTCTTCCGACGTATGAACCCATTCCAGGTCATGGAGACCTTAAGGGTAAGTTTGTTCTGGTCACATATGAACCAAATGTGACGGGGCCGAGGACGGCAAATTTCAAGTGGCTCGCTGAGATCAGGCATCACAACTCCCTCTGGATCAACCGGGATGTGGCTAAGATGCTTCATATCGAGGAAGGGGACCGGGTCAAGATTTCCACTAAAACCGGATCCTTTGTGACGGACGTCCGGTTAACCTTTGGCATCCATCCCAGGGTGGTTGCCATTGAAAGAAATCTGGGCCACTGGGGGTATGGCCACATCGCTCAGGCGAAAAAATTCAAGAGCAAAGATCCCAATACCCAATTGGTTTGGTGGGGGAAAGAAGGCAATGGTCTCTCTCCGAACAGTGTCATACCGGGAGAATCCGACCCCATCGGTGGAGGGGAAGCCTGGAACGATACCCTGGTCACGATGTCGAAGGCTTAGAGGAAGGGAACGATGAAGCGATTGAACACGATCAAATGGTTCATTTCGATGATCAACGTGAGAAATATTAAAACCCTTTTGAAATCCAGGTGGGTGATTTTCGGTGCGGGGCCTGTCCTCACTCTCATCGGCGCCTTGCTGGTCATCTGGGTAGGACACACATTGACTGCTCATCCTGCGATCTGTCTGTCATGCCATGCCAGGCAAACCAGCATCTCCATGTGGGCACCCTCTGCCATCCATCCAGAAAGAGTGACGTGCGTCAATTGTCATGCTAAAGCCGGACAACTGTTTCCCCGGGATTTTTTCGCTGATCAACGGATTAACGAGAGTTGTCTGGGTTGCCACAAGCATGTGGCAGAAAAGGAGATGGAGGAAGCTCATCACATGAAAATTGCTCATAAACTTCACATAGAAGAATCGAAACTGATGTGTATCGATTGCCACAGAAATATTGCTCACGAAAAAATGGAGGCGGGAACGAACCGACCGCGCAGATTAACTTGTGTCGAATGTCATGAGGAGGCGATTTCCGGCGGACCCGAATCATGTACGAAATGTCATACGAAGATTCCTGTTAAGTCTGCCACGTAGTCTCGGAGAGACGGGAAAAGGTCAGCACCTCACTAAGCTCATCCATAAGGTTGTGCATTTTTTCTCAGAAAGGAAGAAGGCGGCGATCGGTGGCCTTCTTTTTCTGCTTTTAGCCATCTTGTTCATTGGGATTTTCCGCTACTCAGAAAGCCCTTCCTTTTGTGGACACTGTCATAACATGAAGGAATACGTGGAGTCCTGGAAAACATCCTCCCACAATAATGTCTCTTGCCTCAGTTGCCACCGGAATCCAGGTTTACTTAACCATCTCAAGGGAAAATGGGTCGATTTCCAGCTTGGGGTGACCTATTTCATGGTCGGAAAGGGGATTAAGAAACTCCATTACGAAGTGGATGACGGGAATTGCTTGCAACGGGGTTGTCACAGAACAGAAGATCTGAGGGGAGAGATGATCTTCAAAAATGTCAGTTTTCCCCACGGAAAACATCTGGGTGAGCTAAGACGGGGGATGAGGCTCCGATGCACCAGCTGTCATGCCCAGCTCGTTCAGGGATTGCACCTAACCGTGCATGAAACCAACTGCTTCGTCTGCCATTTTTATCGAGCAGGCCCAGCGGGCGAAGAGGAATGCATCTCATGTGCCGTTGGAGGTTGCACCTCTTGCCACGTGGAGCCTAAAGGAGACATTAGAGTTAAAGGCTGGAATTTTAATCACCGCAGGTATATTGCAAGGGGCGTGGCCTGTGAGAAGTGCCATGTCAATGTCATTCAAGGGGACGGTCATGTCCCCGAGGGAAAATGTCTTCAATGTCATAAAGAGCCTCAGCTCCTGGATACCAAATATACCTCACCCTTCATGCACAAAAAACATGTGACGGATCGCAAGTTCGAATGTGCCGA
>CAYMTD010000267.1:0-4030 GCA_964393245.1 uncultured Syntrophaceae bacterium | reverse complement strand
GCCGCGTCAGGTTTTGGGCATTGCTGATTGCCCGCGCAGGTTATGCGAATCGTTAGCCCTTTCTTTCAGATCGTAATCCTCACCCTGAAGGAGCATGTTGGGGTCAACGTTTGTAGGTGTAACCCTCATAAAAGGGGCACCGAAGAAAGTTAGCAAGGAGGGGCAGTCCGTGAATTATGGAATTACCTGCTTAACGCATTTATCCATAACAAACTCACCCCCCTGAAGCATCAGTGGAATTTGGGGACGTAGTTGAAAAATAGCACTTTACAGATATGCAGAAGAATGGTAGTGAATCATCATGGCGCGCCAAGCAAGGTTAGATGCTCCAGGGACTCTTCATCATGTGATGGTTCGAGGGATTGAAAGGTCTCCGATATTTAAGGATGACCAAGACCGGCGAGATTTTACCTCTCGGATGGGGATCTTAGCCCAGGAAACTGGGACCAAGATTGTTGCCTGGGCATTGATGAGGAACCATGTTCACCTCTCATTGTTTAGCGGTCCTACCGGCATCTCCAAATTCACGCGCCGTCTGTTAACCGGTTATGCTCTTCGATATAACCGGAGGCATCGGAGGAACGGCCATCTATTTCAAAACCGGTACAAGTCTATTGTATGTGAAGAGGAAAGATATCTATTGGAGTTAGTGCGCTATATTCATTTAAATCCTTTAAGGGCTACGCTGGTAAAGAGTATGGGGGAATTGGATCAATATCCCTGGTGTGGTCATACGATTTTGATGGGAAGGGGAAAGAATGATTGGCAGGAGAGAGAATATGTGCTTCATCAGTTTGATGAGAGGGAGGGGAGAGCCGTTCGGGCCTATCGGAGGTTTATCGAGGAGGAAAAGGGTCAGGGGCGGCGGCCAGAGTTAGTCGGAGGTGGGTTAGTCCGGAGCTTAGGGGGCTGGTCCCAGGTTTTGCCTTTAGGAAGGTCTCGGAAGAAGATGGAGCATGATTGCAGGATTTTGGGGAGTGGAGAGTTTGTAGCTGAAATTATTAAGGAAGCAGAGATGAAGGCAAGAAGATATCTCTACGGCGGTGAAATGAAGAGTTCTATCGATAAATCGATTAAGGAGATATGCCTTAAAGAAGGGGTTGGGGAACAGGAATTGCGGCTGGGAGTACGGACGAGAAAGTACTCAGGGGTGCGAGCGAAGATTGCATATCATCTGAGCCATGAGTTCGGAGTTTCGAGGGCTGAGATCGCCCGGCAATTAGGGGTATGTACTTCAGCGATTGCCAAAGCCATTCGGAACATAGAAGGAGGGGAGAATAAGTCTTAATTTTCAACTACGTCCCTTTTTCGGCGTCCCAAGATTTTCTAAAATGTGAAAGCACGCTAAAAAATAATGTTAGATGCACAATAACTAATTTGATAAGGGAGGAATGCACGTGAAATTCATTGATAAATTGAAATTTCATGTTGGAGATAGCGTAAAATTCGTCACTACGAAATTAAAGGAATGGAAGCCGAGGAAATGTAGTACAGAAAAAGAATACGAGAATTCATTATATGCGTTTTTACATGACCAGATGGGCGATCTGCAAGTTACTAAGCAATACGCAAAGGGCCGGATTAGAGCGGATTTGGTAATTGCGGATAAAGTGATAGTGGAACTGAAAAATAATTTAAATACAACCGCAAAGTATCAGAGGCTTATTGGTCAACTAAACGAGTATAAGGATTGGGATGGACGAGTAATAATCTTACTTACAGGAGATACAGACAGAAATCTACGGAAGCAATTAGATGCATATATCAAGAACGAAGACCTCGCAGGAGACATATTGGACGAGGCGAAGGTTACTATTTATCAAAAATAAATGGCATCTAACAAATCACTCCAGCGGATGGCTTACAGCCACCGCTGATTTCAGTCGTTCGCCTCGTTTAAATAGAGGAGGACTAAAGTGTGTGACATTTTCATTGGACCTTACCAGAGGGAAAGAATTGTACTATGCTCAGGTGATGCAAGTCCGAGGTCCCAGCGAAACATTCCGGGTGAGGCAGGTTATTTTTTCCCTGGTGCGAAATGGGTTGGCGCAACTCGGAATAGCGCTGAAAGGCTAAACTGCAGATTTGTAATTTTTGCAGGCCCATATGGACTCGTCGACCCTTATCAAATAATTGCTCCATATGACGTTCCGGGCCACACCGAAGAAGAACAGACGATGATAAGAGACAGGCTTTTTCAGACTATACCTCTCTTGATTGGTGGAAATAGGTATGATGTGGTCGTCTTGTATGCTGGTGCAAATCCGAGAGACATCATAATCGAAATGATGTGGCCAATTCTCGAAGACAACGATATAGATTTGGTTACTTTCGGGAAGCCAAATATGGCGGATATGGGCAAACTCGATAATGTTGTTGATCTATTGATTGGAGGCACTACACTAAATGAATTGAGGACAATTCTTCGATTTCCTCAGAGATTAATATATCTTCACCACGGCGGCTAACAAGCGGCTCCACCGGATCGCCGATAAACTCGGCTCCTGGCGAGCTACAGCGTTGGGCAGGGAGATTAGAGAAAAATGGTTCAAATTAATCCTAAACGAATCACTGGTAGCTGGACGGAAGGATTTGCATTGGATTTCCATACTCTCAGCAGCGATTACATCGGTGATGACGAATATGGACATCCCCAATTTGATACAAAACGCAGTGAGATCGGTGAATTGCTTTACAGGCTGAAATATAGAAAGGATAATTCCGTGCTCGATGATATCATAACTACTGCAAGCCAATTCATCAAATCCACGAATTGGGCTGTGGACTTAATTGTCTGTGTGCCTCCATCTCGAAAGGGGCGTAAGTTTCAGCCAGTGCCTCCTATTGCTATCGGAATAGGTAGAGTTCTTGGTATCGACGTCTGTGTAGACAATATTGTCAAAGTGAAAGATACCCCGGAACTCAAAAACATATTTGATTTTGAAGAACGAATGCGTATACTTAAGAATGCATTCCAAATCCGAGACCCGGTCGTCGCCGGGAAGAGTATCTTGTTATTTGATGATCTCTATCGCTCCGGAGCGACAATGAATACAGTTTCAAGCCTTTTGCAGCGAGAGGGTAAGGTAAAAAAAGTTTATGTACTTACCTTGACTATGACTCGGAGTATACGATGACGAAGGTGTTTTTTGGAGGGTCTCGAAAACTGACCCGTCTGAATCGTGCGATTAGAGAACGAGCTAATAATATAATTGCTAAAGGCTTTGAGGTACTCATTGGTGACGCAAATGGTGCTGACAAAGCCATGCAGAAATATTTGGCCGAGAGGGGCTATAAGAACGTTATCGTCTTTTGTATGAGCGGTACTTGTCGGAATAATCTGGGAAACTGGCAGACCAAGGCCGTGGCTTCAAACAGAAACAAAAGGGATTTTAGTTATTTTGCAGAAAAAGATAGTGAAATGAGTAAACAAGCGGATTATGGATTTATGCTTTGGGATGGCAGGAGTAAAGGCACCTTGAATAATATCATTAATCTTCTCCAAGGTAACAAATATGTGCTGGTTTATTTCTCTCCCAGCAAAAAGTTCTTTACGCTAAAGAGCCCATCTGAGCTTGAAAATCTCTTGCAGAAATGTGATCCGATGAGTGTCCAACGACTCAATCACACCTTAAGAATTACAGAACGACTTATTGATTTTAATGCACAAAGTCAGTTGAAGCTTGCCTAACCATTCAATTCAGCGGATGTGCTAAACCGCCCCGCTGATTTTAAGCGTTATGCTGACTTCCAACCCGTAATCTTCAATTTCTGAATATGGTTCCTATTGGAGACTTGTAGGTGTAACCCTCATAAAAGGGGCACCGAAGAAGGTCAGCAAGGAGGGGCAGCCCCTGAATTTAGGAATCACCTGCTTAACGCTTTTATACATAACAAACTTACCCCCCTGAAGCATCATCTCAAGGACATAGAAAATTACCCAGAGATTGGCGCTCAAATTCCAAAACTCAAAGTAAAGCAATCACTTCTGACTGAATTTTGTAGTCAAGAATTCCAAGACTGCTGACTG
>CAYMTD010000266.1:0-4035 GCA_964393245.1 uncultured Syntrophaceae bacterium | reverse complement strand
GGTAGGCGAGTTCGCCCTGCATGACGCTCCGAATGACTTCAGAGACTCCGAAGAGCCCGATCATCGCCGGAATGAAATTAACACCGTTTAGAAGCTCCACAACACCGAAGGTAAAGCGGGGATATCCAAGTGTGATATCGACCCCGACGGTGGAGAAGAAAAGACCCAGGATCATCGAAAGGGCACCCTTGATTTGAGATCCTCTCGAGACCATGACCGTGGCGCTCAGGCCCATAGCTGCGAGCCAGAAATATTCAAAAGTTGTAAATTTGAAAGCGATTTCAGCAAGCAGCGGAGCAGAGGTCATGAGGATGACCGCCCCCATCAGTCCTCCGATGGCTGAAAAGATGACATCGACTCCTAAGACCAATTCAGCTTTACCTTGTCTTGTTAATTCAAAAGAATCTTGCGTATACGCCGCGGAGGAGGGTGTGCCCGGGATGCGAACAAGGGCTGCGGGGATGTCCCCTGCGAAAATAGCCATGGCAGACATGGTTACAATAGAAACCAGAGCAGGAACAGGGTCCATGAAGAAGGTGAAAGGGATGAGCAAGGCTGCGGCCATCGTCGCCGTGAGGCCTGGAATGGCTCCCACAAAGAGACCGTAGATGGCCGAGACCACGATCACGAGAATGACTTTAAAGTTGATGAGGAGCGAAAGGCCTTGGATGACGATATCCATAGCAAAATCTCAATGCAAAGTTATAAATTAAAAGTGCAAAGTTTAAAATCTTAGAGCCATCACCATCCAAAAATTCCATAGGGGAGTGGAACCCTGAGGATCTTTGAGAACATCAGATTGACGAAGAGGGTGATAATGACAGACGCTATGGCACTTTTTAGAATCGTCACTCCTAATTTTTTCATCAGAAGGAAGAGGAGAACGGCACTGGTGATAAGAAATCCAACAAAATGAACAATCCCCACATAGACGGCAACAGTGGCCAGGACGAAGAGGGGGTTTGAAATTTTTCTCGGACCAGGAGCAACTGCTATTTCAGGAAAAATAAGTTTCCTGGCTTTTAGGATAAGGGCTAAGCCAAAGCCGATGAAAAGAAGGGCAAGTATATTCGGAAAGAGGTCAGGTCCGGGATGGCCTTTTTCGGGCGAAGGGTATTTCCAGGTCTGGGTGAAAATGAAAATCCCCAGAGCAATGAAAATCGCGCCAGCGATAATGTCATTTTTTTTCATAAATTGATAATCAAAAGCGGGGCTGAGGAATTCTTTCTTCCCAAGCCCCGCTTGTCAAAGGGGTCAGATCTCCTTATTTGACCAGGCCGACCTCCTTCATGATGACGCCCATGTCTTTATCGCCATCGGCCATAAACTTTCCGTATTCCGCGGCGGGTTTCCACATGATTCCAAATCCATTCTTGACCATGAAGTCTTTGAACTCCGCGCTGGCCACTGCCTTCTCAAGAGACTTCTCAAGAACCTTTACCACATCGTCTGGTGTATTTTTGGGTACTCCAACTCCTCGCCAGGCACCCATAGACCAGTTGATCCCCAGCTCTTTTAATGTGGGAACATCGGGAAAGATCTCAGCCCGTTTATCACCCATGATAGCCAGGGCCTTCGCCTTTTTTGCTTCGATCATCGAACGGGCCTCAGGAAGGCTGCATGTGACGATCGGAACACCACCAGCCACCATTTCTGCAAGGCCGGGAGCAGCTCCCTCACTTGGAACCCATGGAATGGCATCGACGGAAATCCCCGCCGCCTTGAGCATTCCTGCCCGCGACAGATCCCAGATGCCTCCTTTGCCGGTTCCGGTTGCCTTTAATTTCCCTGGATTGGCCTTGGCGTAGTGAAGAAGTTCTTTCAGGGTGTTCCAGGGCGCATCTGCCCGTACATTGACTCCTGCCGGGTCAAAGTTGATCAGGGCCACAGGCTTGAAATCCTTGTAAGTGACCTGAGCCAGTCCCATCCAGTGCATCATGGTGATCTCAACGGTGACAATCGTCATGGTGTAGCCATCCGGAGCTGCTGTGGTTCCGGCCGTATGGCCAACTGCACCGCCCCCGCCCGTTCTGTTGACCACAGTCACAGGCTGGCCCAAGTCCTTTTCAAGAAGGACGGCGAGCATACGGGCGACCCGATCCGTTCCACCTCCCGCACCCCACGGGCAAATAAATTGGATGGGTCGCGTAGGATATTTGGTTTGAGCTTCTGATAGAGTCGATAGAAACCCAAGCCCCAGAGCAATCAACACAGATCCAATAAAAAATAGTTTGATCTTCCTCCCTTTCATTCCTCCTACCTCCTTTCCATTTTTTGAAGTACTATATTATCTACCAAAAGGGCAAGTAGTTGTCAACATACCCTATTTTCCTATAATCCCTAATCGTCATCCTGAACCCTGCCCTGAACTTGTTTCATGGGTTGTTTCAGGATCTATGGTTATCGAAAAAGCGAGATGCTGAAAAAATTTCAGTATGACAGCAACATTGCTAAGGTCTCCATTTTTGATTACGGATTATGGTTTCCCTGCCGCCTGGATCATTTCGTTAAGGCGAGTGCGATAGTATATGAAGTTCTTCCAGGAGATATCTGGGTGGACATGATGGTCGATATGGGGGATATACCCTCCCGACCGAAGCATGAAGGGAACGTTGGAATTTAGCTCTTGGTCGATGGCCTTCTCCCCTTGGGCTATTTTCATCTTATCAATCCCACCCAGTATCCCTAATCGGGGATATTGCTTCCGGAAGGCGACGATATCATTTCCTGCCTGGACTTCAAAGGGAAAGATCGCTGTGATGCCAGCCTCTAAAAAAAGCGGAACGAGCTTCTCAATTCTCCCATCGGTGTCGACGAGAATCACTCCTACCCCCATGTCTCGCAAAAAGGAGGTGACCCGTTGATAGGGAGGAAGCATGAATTCCCTGAACATCTGGGGAGAGATGAGAGGACCTGACCGGTAGGCCATGTCTTCCCAGAAGTTGGCGCAATCGACCTTAATGTCTGAGAGCGCCTGTCCCCAGAGCTCAATCCAGAAATCGGCAAGAGTGTTCATGAAGTCCTTCACCAATTGAGGATCATCGTAAAGGTTCAAGAGAAGGTTTTCCTCTCCCATCAGGAATCGCAGGGTCCCATAAAATCCGCAAGGATAACCCCCGAGTGTGAGAGGGTAATCCCTTTGAGCAAGTTCCTCCAGTCTTTGTTTCCAATTTGGGGGGATCCGGTCCCGGAGCACGGGTTTCAGACGACCTTTGAGTTCTTCAAACCCCTTTCGATCCTGGGCTGGCCATTTCAGGAATTGAGGTCTGGAGGCCTCCTTCTTATTCATCTTTTTTTGAACGCCCAATTCATCCTGGAACTTGATGTAGTCTTCTGTTTCTTCAAGGGTCTTTTTTTCGAATGGGGGGTGAAGGAGAGAATTGACAGGGAGACAGACGATCCCGGGATCGAAGCCAAAGTAGTCATGGACATTCCTATCCCTTTTTCGGTCCGAAAAGAAATCCTCATGAGGGGCGTTCTCCCCGCGCACTCCCTCCCCCGGTTTCAATCCCGAGGTTACATCATGGTGGTTGGGGAGTCCTTCCTGATACCACCGCTCAAGCGTGTCCTTCCAGTAACCCATCTCCCAGAAGAGCGTTCGGTCGACCTTCTCAAAATTGATGATCGCAAGAAATCGCTCTCGAGCATTCATACACTGATTGTCTGGGGTGAGGGTTAAAAAGCCTGTTTGCATCTATGGCCAGTGGTTAAGGATGAAGGGCGTATATCGAACACCGTCACCTTTTAACAGGACCGGCATCGTGACCTTAGCCCAATCACCCTGAGTTCGCTTTTATGATTTCAGCGCCCCGGCGGTGAGACCCTGGATCAGATATTTCTGTGCTACGAAAACGAAGATGATTCCGGGAAGAGCTGCCAGAAGGGCACCTGCACACATCTGGTTCCAGTTAACAAAGATATCTCCGATACAGTCAAAACATCCAACCGTGACCGGCTGTGCTTTCGAGGTCGAAGTGAATACCATGGCGTAGATGAACTCATTCCAGGTCCACAGAAAGGTGATGATGGCTGCCG
>CAYMTD010000265.1:0-4051 GCA_964393245.1 uncultured Syntrophaceae bacterium | reverse complement strand
CAAAATAAAATTAGAGGGCAGCGACAAAGGGAAAAAGTTTATGAAAGAGTTTAACGAGTTCCTTGACAAAGAAGCCGGGTGGAGAATGGAACGAATGGCTGAGATCAACGTGCCCACATGGCAGGAAGACCCTACGCCAGGTTTTGAGACGGTCAAGATGTATCTAAAAAAGGGCGGGGAGTTCGATCTCGACGAGGATCGGAAAAAGATCGAGAAGGAACGAAAGGAAGCTGAAAAACAGGTTCTGGCCAAGATCCAGCCCGAGCAGAAGAGTTGGTTCTCTATGCTCATGAAGGTGGCCCAGAACTGCAGCCGTTTCAGCGAGGAACACAATCATTACCTCGATCTCTATACCCACGCATTGATGAGAAGAAGCTGCCTTGGATTGGGAAGGCGATTTGCCAAAAGCGGAGCTGTTCACCAACCTGACGACATTTTCTTCCTCATGCCCGACGAGGTGCGAAGGGTCGGGATCAACCCTGACAAATTCAACATGAAGCCTTTGGTTGAACGTCGCAAGAAAGATTGGCAAGAGTGGCTTCAGCAGGGAAATCCACCTGCAATCATGAAAGAAGGTTTCACCTTAGATCAGGCCGTAGGAGGTCTGGTGCAATCATTAGATCCGATTGCGCTAAAAGTGGTCGTCGGAAGCATGCCCGTTCCCAAACCTGAACTCAAAGCCGACCTCTACGGAACGTGCGGATCTTCAGGCGTAGCGGAAGGGATTGCACGGGTCGTCCTCAGGGATGAAGATTTGCCAAAGATTCAGAAGGGAGATATTCCTGTATCGATGAGCACCTCTCCTGCCTGGACCCCTGTCTTCGGCATGATCAGCGGGGTGGTGGTCGACAGAGGTGCAAGTCTTTCCCATGCCGCCATTGTCGGAAGGGAATATGGAATCCCTGTGGTCATGAATGTCTTCACTGAAACCCAGGTGATCAAATCAGGCCAAAGGATCCGCGTCGACGGAAACCTGGGAGCCGTGTTTATTCTGGACAAGTAACGTGGTTTCAAAAAGAAGGAAGCATATCATCTGGTTGCAAGATTGTTCAAGCAAGGACTTCCCCCAAGTGGGTGGGAAGAATGCCAATCTGGGGGAGATGCTTCGGCTTGGCCTCCGCGTCCCCCCTGGATTTGCGGTCACCACCCATGCCTTCGATACCTTTATGGAGAGAGGGGGGACTCGAGACAAAATTACGAGAACCCTCTCTCAACTTCCCTTGGAGGATGTCCAAGCTCTGGAGAAAGCGGGACAGAAAGTTCGGAATCTCATTGAGTCGGCCCCCATCCCTGAGAAGATTGTGAAGGAGGTTAGGCAGGCCTACAAAAAATTATGTGACCTATGCGGCGTGCCAGACCTCCCCGTTGCAGTTCGCTCGAGCGCCACATCCGAAGATCTGAAAACAGCCAGCTTCGCTGGGCAACACGAGTCTTACCTCTGGATCAGAGGAGAAGACGAAGTGGTCCGGCATATTCTGAAATGCTGGGCCAGCCTATTTACAGACCGCGCCATTGCCTATCGGAATCAGATTGGATGGCCTCATGAGAATGTAACCATTAGCGTGGGAGTCCAGAAAATGGTGAAGGCGAAATGTGCAGGCGTCATGTTCACCGTCGATCCGGTGCTCGGGGATGAAGACAAGATCGTTGTTGAAGGCAATTGGGGATTAGGAGAGAGCGTCGTCAAGGGAGAAGTCTCCCCAGACCATTTCTTGGTGGATAAGAAATCGTTCGAAATTTTGGAACGGACGATTTCTCCAAAAACCATCTGCTATCAGCTGGAGGGAAACAAGGTCGTCTGTGTTGAACCCTCCATCGAAAAGCAGAATCAGCAATGTGTCGATGATAAAGCCTTGTTGGAGCTGGTCCGCCTTGGCAAGCTTGCGGAAGCCCATTATCAATCTGCCCAGGATTTGGAGTGGGCCATCGATGAAGATCTCCCGTACCCCGAAAACATTTTTCTCGTTCAATCCCGACCGGTCACCAAAGCAGGGAAACCCAAGCAGAGCGATGCCGACATCATCATTGATATGATGTCTTCACTTTTCAGAAAATAAGGAAGGAATTTTGGAATTGGAATTTGATTTATTGTATGAAACTCTGACATTTGCGATATCCCTCTTATAAAAGAGGATAAGTCGCCTTTTTAGGAGGATTGACATGTACGTCCGGATGACTTTTTTTAAGCTAAAACCAGGCAGGATGCAGGAGCTGCGCGAGCTTTACAACAAAGAGGTCGTCTCTGCCCACAAAGACCACAAGGGAATTCGATTTGTCCACCTCCTGGAATCCTTAGACAACAAAGATGAGGGGATCTCTCTTACGGCATGGGATACGAGGGCAGATTTGGAGGCCTACGAGAAGAGTGGGGATTATGAAAAGTCTGTGGCCAAATTCAAAGATATGTATACCGGAGCGCCAGTCCTCAAATCCTACGAGGTCACGGCTAGCTCTGATCCCATCATCCTTCGCTTATTTTAATCTCCGGGGAGGAGAAGATGATCTTTCTTTTTAATCAACACTGGGACATCATCCCGGGCAAAGAAGACGAATACACAAAATTCGCCATCAACCTCTACATTCCGACCATGAAAAAAATTGGTATCAATCCGGTGGGAGGGTTTCATGTGGTGGTGGGAGAGGGTCCCAGGATTATCTCCGTGGCATCAGTGGATTCATTGCAAAAACTTCAAAAGGCTTTGCAGACAGAAGAGTATGAGCAAATGACAGCCCTCATCCAGCGTTACGTCTTCAACTATTCCAGTAGAATCCTCAAGCCCACTGGCAGAGTAAAGGTAGACAAATATACCGTTCAATTAAGGGTATGGAAATTTAACCAATATTTCAATATCATCCCTGGAAAAGAGGAAGAATACGCAAATTTTGTGACCAACGACCATCTCCCCACCATGGAGAAGGTGGGGATCAAAATGACTGGGGGATGGCAGGTGGTGATAGGACCTGGCCCGTACATCGTCGCAGAGGGGACAACCAGGAGCATTACTGAGATCGCCAAGGTCCTTGAGAACCCCGAATTTAACCGAATCACGAATATCCTTACGTCCAATTATGTGACTGACTACAGCAGCCGTATCCTCGCTCCGACAGGACGGATTGAGTTACCTTATATTCTTGGCAAAATGATGAAAGGATTTTAGAGAGTTACGAGTTAAAAATCAAAAAAACTGTCATGCTGAACTTGTTTCAGCATCCTAAATATCAGTGAATTACGAGACCCTGAAACGACCCATGAAACAAGTTCAGGGCATGGTTCAGGGTGACAGATCTGAACTTCTTGCCAGACCATTATAATTGTGAATTGACCATTGAGAATGGGTCATTGATTATTTCCAAGCAGTGGTGATAAAGCGGATCCATCAGAAAATTTTTGAAAAGGCTAAACCCTTTCTCAGAACCCGAAAGAACCTCATCCACACTCGAATTGCACTCCGTTATGCCTTGAAACTCTTGCAATCTGAGAAAGGCGATGAGGATGTGGTCATCCCGGCTGTCCTCCTCCATGATGTCGGTTGGAAGACGATTCCTTCAAATCTCCACCTGACCGCCTTCGGTCCCAATCCATCCAATCCCAAATTAGCAAGGGTTCACGAAGTAGAAGGAGCCAAGATCGCAAAGGCTATTTTGAAGGATTCGCATTATCCCCCTCAGAAAATAGAGGAGATATGTCTGATCATCCGGGGTCACGATACGAGGAAGAGACCTATCTCCCGAAATGACCGGATTGTTAAGGACGCCGACAAATTGTACCGATATTCTCGAAAAGGCATGGCCATCGACCGCGAACGATTTCAGATACCACATCGAGAATATCTTGCCTTTTTAAAAGGGATCATGGACCAGTGGTTTTTAACACCAACGGCTAAAAGGATTGCAAAAAAGGAGACCCTTTTGAGAGAGGACGAAGCAGAGGAGTTCAATGGATGAAGTGTCCCAATTGCGGCCACCTGTTACAACCTCGCCCCCTCATCCCCCAGGACAAGAAATGACCTCTTGCCCTGAACTTCCTTTCAGAATATACTGTGTCGGAAAT
>CAYMTD010000264.1:0-4063 GCA_964393245.1 uncultured Syntrophaceae bacterium | reverse complement strand
ATGTAGAGGATTTCATTTCGGTGAAGGCAGTTGAGAGATTTCTTAATGGAGGCCGAAGCTGGTTTCAGAGGGATGGTCTGTTGCCCTACCACTTTCTGATAATCAGCGAGCTTTCCCCAAACCCTGGGGTAGCGACCCACATTGACAATGAGGTTGAAGGGGTAACCCTCTACCGACAATCTGGTCCCCAAAAGCGTGAAGGATCCCAAATGGGCTCCCAGAGCGATCACCCCTTTTCCCCGAGCCAGTGCAGCATCGAGATGTTCTTTCCCCTCTATTTTTATCTTCAGAAGAAATCGATCAAAGGGGATGCTGTTGGCGCCAAGATAGATGGTTTCGAGAGGGGTGAGACAGAAGTGATAGAAGATCTCCCTTGCCAACCTCCGAATCTCTTTCGCGTCTTTTTCGTTTCCGAAGGCGAGGGAGAGGTTGCCGAGGACTCGCTCCCGGTATTTTTTGTAAAGGTAGAAGGTGACGATTCCCAAGATCTTCGAAAAGAAGACCACTGCCGTCAAGGGAATCCATCGAAATACGAACATAGAGGAGACGAGAATCCCAGTAGCCAGGTGATCGACCAACTCATACTTCAAATTCTGCGAAGTGGCCTTTTCCATCTTACAAACGGATTTGGAGTGACGTAACCTTCGTGACGATTGCTACTTTCGTTCGTCAAAAGTCCCTTTGCTTTGTTTGTGATTCCGGGCTTGACCCGGAATCCAGTATTTCTGAACTGGATTCTCGCTGGAGTTTATCCCGTACTTGTCGATTAGACCTGACGACGGGAAACGAGAGGGGAATGAAGACTTCGGAAGTCATGCAAAGAAGTGTTTGACGCATATTACAAAGAATAGATGATTTTCCGTTGAAATTCAACTGACCGTGGACAGACGGGCGCAAGACAATGCATTGACCTTTGACTCCGTTTTGATTATCATCATTCTGAAAACAGGGGGTGACTCCGATGAATATCCTGGCGTTACCGGCCGCACTTGCCTTTACGATGAATCTCACCCTCTGTCTCATCGTCCTCTCCAGCAGTCCGAAGCATGTGCCTCACCAGTTGTTTGCCTGTTTTGTCCTTTCTTTCGCTACGTGGGACATCGGCGAGGTCATTATGATCAGCAGTCCCAATCCGGTCCATGCAATCTTTGGAGTGAAGGTGATCTTCGCAGGACTGACGTTTGCTCCCCTGTTTTTCCTCCATTTCTCCTTTGTTTTTCCCTTCAGAAGACCGAGCCAATGGGCAGGGGGATGGAGGCTCATTTCTCTCTATCTTATTCCTGTGACGATCCTGGTGACGTTCTTGTCTACCTTCGAAATTGACATTGAACGATTCAAAGAGATGAAAAGCGTCTTCTATTACGGGCTCCTCCTGGAAGAGCCGCTCCTCTTTCTGCTCTTCGTTGGGCTGGTTTCAATCTTCTGGGGGATGTGCACTTTTTGGGGAATCAAAAATTTAATCCGGTCCCTCCGGGCGACACGAATCCCCAGGCAAAAACTTCAGATCAAGTACCTCATCTTCGGTATTGTCACCATGGCCATTGCCGGAACGGTGATTAACCTCTTGAATTATTTTTTCCAGTTGAAGTGGCCCATCTTCTTTTTGGCCAGTCTCTACTCCCTCCTGGTCAGTCTTTTCTTTACCATCGCCTTGATACGATACCGGCTATTGGACATCCATCTCATTATTCGGGGAGGCATCGTCTACTCTATCGTTTCTGGGTTGATCCTCGCCATCTATATCCTCATCATCAAAAACATTGGCGAGGCCATTTCCCAAAAGGCTTACGGAAGATCTCTTTTGCTGGAGTCTGCCATGATCCTGGCCCTCGTCTTTATGTTCCTTCCTTTTCAGAGGAAAGTGGGGGATTGGATCGATCGCTTCTTCTATATGGAGAGAGTTCGTTTTCGAGCCAAGCTCTCAGAGTTCGGCCGGACGTTGACCGAGCTGGTTGATCTCGGCGACGTGGCGAGGACGACCGTCCAGTTTATCACACAGACCTTCCACGTTGACCCTGTGGCCTTCTTTTTCCTCAAAGAGGACGGGGGCGAGTACCGCCAGATTTTTGGGAATCCATTCCATGAAGAAAAAAAATATTTATCCCAAAGCCCCTTTGCAAAGAGAATGAATGCAAATGGGCGACCAGTGGATCTCGAGCACCTCCGGGAGGAAGCCGGAGGTCTGGAAGAGATCGACGATTTGGTTGAAAATGGCTGGGTGTTGTCCGCCCCCCTATTGTTAAGGGGGAAACTCGTCGGGTTCCTCCTGCTGGGGAAGAAGAGGAGTCAAAAGGATTATACGGAGGAAGAAATAGAACTTCTGGAAGCTTTTGTAAACCAGAGCGCCCTCGCCGTCTCCAGAGCCTTGGCCTATCGGGATATGAGCTTAAAGGACAAACAGATCCTTCAGGCTGAGAAGATGGCTGCTATCGGGCAATTGGCGGCAGGGATTGCGCACGAGATTCGAAACCCTCTGGGGATCATCGCCGGTTCGGCGGAGACCATCCAAAAGCACGACCAACATAAAATCCGGGAAGAGATGACGCGCTACATCTTGGAAGAATCGAGACGAATCAATGGGCTGATCACCAATCTCCTGGATTTTGCAAAACCGAAGGAACCTCAGCGCATCCCTTGCGATCTGAGAGAGGTGTTAGAAAAGACGCTTCTGCTGCTGTCGCCGCAGGCCCATACTCTGGGGGTCGAGATCAAAAAAGAGATTCCTCCGGTACCGATCTGGGTCTCCATTGATCCGGAACAGATGAGACAGGCCTTTACCAATCTCGGGGTTAATGCGCTGGAGGCGATGCCCCACGGGGGGGCACTGACCGTGAGGCTCAAGGAAAATGCCGGGAACAGGATCTTGGTTCAATTCAGTGACACAGGAAAAGGAGTGCCAAAAGAGATGCAGTCGAAGGTCTTCGATCCGTTCTTCACCACGAAGGAAGGGGGCACGGGATTGGGTCTATCCATTGCCCAGCGAATTGTAGCCCAGCACGGAGGAGATATCCTCATCGAGGAAGGCCGTCAAGGAGGAAGTACCTTTACGATCAGCCTCCCTGCATAAAAGGGGACTCAGGGAATGAAACGGACCATACTCATCGCCGAAGATGAGGAGAAAATGGGAAGGGTCCTGGAGGTCAACCTCCAGGACCGATATCGCATTTTCCTCGCGAGGGATGGGGAGGAAGCTCTTCGTATTTTCAAAGAGAATGAAGTAGACCTCCTGCTCACTGACATGAGGATGCCCGGGCGGGATGGCCTGAGTCTGCTTTATGAGGTGAAGCGACTGAGGCCCGAAGTTCCGGTGATCCTGATCACCGCTTACGGAACGATTGAATCGGCCGTCAGCGCCATGAAAGAAGGGGCGACGGACTATCTCCTCAAGCCGATCAAGCTGGAGGAAGTGGAATGGGTCATCCAGAGGGCCTTGCTCCATTCAGACCTGCTCAATGAAAACCGACAACTCAAAGAGGAGATCAAATCCCTCTATGGGACGGATGCGATCATCAGTAAACATCCCAAGATGGTCGAAATCATGGAAATGGTTGGCCAGGTCTCGGACAGCAAAGCCACGGTATTAATTGAGGGTGAGAGCGGGACCGGGAAAGAGCTCGTGGCAAGGGCGATTCATCTCAACAGCCCGAGAGGAGGGGTCCCTCTGGTAGTGGTCAACTGTTCTGCGATTCCAAGAGAACTTCTTGAAAGCGAACTCTTCGGTCATGAAAAGGGAGCCTTCACCGGTGCCGAGAGAAGAAAGATTGGAAGCTTTGAAATGGCCCACCAGGGGACCCTTTTCTTGGACGAGATTGGAGAGACGCCCAAAGAGCTCCAGGTGAAGATGCTGAGAGCCATTGAAGGCTATCGGTTCATGAGGATAGGGGGGACCGAAGAGATCGATGTCGATGTCCGACTCATTGCAGCAACCAATCGAGACCTGAAAACGGCCGTGGAGACAGGCCAGTTTCGAGAAGACCTCTTCTACCGGCTGAATGTGGTAAATATCAAACTGCCACCGTTAAGGGAAAGAAAGGAGGACATTCCACTCCTCATCTCCCACTTT
>CAYMTD010000263.1:0-4067 GCA_964393245.1 uncultured Syntrophaceae bacterium | reverse complement strand
TTTCCGAGAGATTTGGACATCTTCTCTTTGTTGATATTGACAAAGCCGTTATGGATCCAATATCGAGCGAAGGGCTTTCCTGTGGCAGCCTCGGATTGGGCGATCTCATTCTCATGATGCGGGAAGATAAGGTCTTTTCCTCCTCCATGGATGTCTAAGGTCTCGCCTAAGTATTTCTGGCTCATGACCGAGCATTCGATATGCCAACCGGGTCTCCCCTTTCCCCAGGGGCTTTCCCAGTAAGGTTCACCAGGCTTGCTTGCTTTCCAAAGGGCGAAGTCAAGGGGGTTTTCTTTCTTCTCGTCGATCTCCACCCTCGCGCCCGCCTGCATCTCTTCGAGGTTTCGCTTTGAGAGTTTTCCGTATTCCTTGAATTTCTCCACAGAGAAGAAGACATCGCCCCCTCTTTGATAAGCATATCCCTTTTCGATTAAGGTTGAGATCAGCTCGATCATTTCACGGATATGGTCTGTGGCCTTTGGTTCAAATTGCGGTTTTTCAAGTCCGAACTTCCCCATATCCACATTAAATTCATCAATAAATTTTTGAGCAATGGTTTTACAGTCTAACCCTTGCTCATTGGCCCGCTTAATAATCTTGTCATCGATGTCTGTGAAGTTTCGGACGAAGGTTACGTCGTAACCGCGGTATCTCAGGTATCGGTAGATCACATCGAACACAATCGCAGAACGGGCATGACCAATGTGGCAGAGGTCATAAACCGTAACGCCACAGGCATACATCCCAACCCGTTTGTCACGAAGGGGAACGAAATCCTCTTTTTTGCCCGTCAGGGTATTGTAGATACGAAGTGCCATCGATTTATCCTTGCTCAAATCCCTCCCGACCTCCCTTTGTCAAAGGGAGGAGTAAATTATTCCCCCTTTAGAAAAGGGGATGAAGGGGGGGTTGATGGTAAAAGATTATTTAATCTCTAACGCCATTTTCAACCGCTTCATGATCCTTTCCTTTCCAAGGAGAGGGAGCGTCTTTGCCAACTCGGGCCCCTTGGTCTTTCCGGTCACCGCCGCCCGAAGAGGGGCGAAAAGGTCCTTTCCTTTTCTGCCTGTTTTGTTTTTGAGTAGAGCGTGAAAGGAGGGCCAGGTGTCGATCGTCGTCTCAGGAAATGATTCGACTGCCTGCAGAACCTCTCGAAGGGTTTCACGGTTGCTGGCATCAGAAAGAAGGGCCTTGGCTCCATCTTCCCAAAAAAACTTCTCATCGAAAAAAATGCCGATATACTCGTTCACCTGCGAAAGGAGTACAAGATTGTCCTTGAGAATATTACAGATCTGTTTCAAATATTCCCGATCGAGAGCAAGGATAGGTATTCCTGCGCTTTCCATGTAGGGGAGGAGTAGTTCCGTCAGAGACTCCTCATCTTTTTCTCTGATGTAGATGCTATTGAGCCACTCCAATTTCTTGAGAGAGTGGACAGGGGCGTTTCGCGATAGGGCGGGAAGTGAAAACTCCTCGATGATCTTCTCTAAGGGGAGAACCTCTTGTCCGGAGGGAGGGCTCCATCCCAAAAGGACAAGGTAATTTAAAAGGGCTTCCGGTAGGAACCCTTCTTCCCGATACTGAGAGACGGCCGTAGCCCCGTGACGTTTGCTCAGGGGAGAGCGATCAGGCCCAAGGATGAGCGGGTGATGAGCAAAAGTCGGAGGTTTCCACCCGAGCGCCTGGTAGAGGAGGATTTGACGGGGGGTATTAGCGAGATGATCATCCCCTCGGATCACGTGGGTGACGTGCATCAGATGGTCATCGACCACGCACGCGAAGTTGTAGGCGGCCATTCCGTCGGAGCGGACAATGACAAAATCACCGATCCCTTCCGCGTCGAAGCTCATTCTTCGGTGGACAAGGTCTTCAAAGGCGATGGTGCCACGCTTCACCTGAAATCGGAGGACAGGAAACTGGCCCTCTGATTCCATCGAAGAGACTTCTGTGGCTGAGAGGGAACGACATCGCCCATCATACCGAGGCATCTTTCCCTTGGAGAGTTGTTCTTTTCGGAGTGACTCAAGCCTCTCCGGAGAGCAAAAACATTTATAGGCTTTGCCCTCCTTGAGCAATTGATCCGCATAACCGCGATAGAGAGAGAGACGTTGCGATTGGCGATAGGAACCCGCCGGTCCCCCCTGATCGGGACCTTCTTCCCAGCGAATTCCCAGCCACTTGAGATCCTCGAGGATGTGATCGATCGAAGTCTCCGTCGATCTCTCGACATCGGTATCCTCAATTCGCAAAATAAAAATTCCGTGATGATGTTTGGCAAAGAGGTAATTGAAGAGGGCGGTTCGCGCATTTCCGATGTGAAGAAGACCGGTGGGGGCGGGGGCGAATCGAACACGCACTACCTCAGTCATTTGAAACCTTCCACCCTTGATTCTCGTGACCCAGAGCGAGTGACAGAATTTTCGGTCATTCTAAAATCCCAAGCTCCAAACTCCAAATCCCAAACAAGTTCCAAATCCAAATGTCCAAATGACCAAAACGATTTGTTTGGGATTTCGGATTTCGGTCATTCGGATCTGTTTGAAAATTGGTGCTTGCTATATGGTACTGATCCATCCTCTTCCACCAACACCACTGCATAGGCACCGATTCCTTCTCCCCTGCCGGCAAACCCTAACCCCTCCGTGGTAGTGGCTTTGATATTCACCCTTCCGGGTTCGATCTCAAGGACGTCAGCGATTTGTTTCACCATTCGGGGGATAAACTCGGAGAGTTTTGGTTTCTGCGCCACAAGGGTGGCATCGATGTTAAGGACGTGAAATCCTTTCTCTTCAGTCTTATCGATCACTCTTCTCAGAAGAACCGTACTCCTGATATCTTTATACTGAGGATCGGTGTCAGGAAAATGTTTTCCGATATCTCCTTCTCCGATGGCTCCGAGCAAAGCGTCGCAGATGGCATGAAGAAGAACGTCAGCATCGGAGTGACCCTGGAGGCCCAACGGGTAGGGAATTTCAATGCCCCCCAAGAATAAAGATCGCCCTGTTGCGAAGGCATGGACGTCATAGCCGACTCCCACCCTCATTCTTCTTTTTTCCTCCCCTCGCCAGGCTGGCTCGTTTGGGACTTTATTTTTAGGAAGACACGGGCGAGCATTAAGTCTTCTGGAGTGGTAATCTTAATGTTCGTATAAGACCCCGGAAGGATATGAACCTTCACTCCCAGGCGTTCAACCAGAGAGGAATCATCCGTTCCCCAAAAACCATCCTGTGCTGCCTTCGCATAGGCCTCTCTGATTATCTCTGCCTTAAATGTCTGTGGGGTCTGGGTCTGCCACAGAGATTCACGGTCAAGGGTTTTCAAGACCGTTCCATCCGCATTCGACATCTTGATTGTATCCTTCACAGGCATGGCCAGGATAACCGCTCCAAATCGTTCGGCGGAATGGATCGAGTCTTCAATCATCGCTCTCGTGACGAAAGGTCGAACCCCATCATGGATCATGATGATCTCTGAACCCCCGGCCAGAGCATCCAGTCCATTTTTCACAGAGTCCTGCCGCCTTTTTCCCCCGGGGACAATCTGAGCAATCTTTCGGTAATGATATTTTTCAACGATCGCCTTTAACGTGTAATCCATATCCTCTTCACTCACGACCAGAAGCGTCGAGCGAACGAGAGGACAATTCTCAAATTGATCCAGGGCATGGGCGAGGATGGGTCGGTCGGCGAGGAGATGAAATTGTTTCTTCTGTCCTTCCATGAAGCGCTGGCCCTTCCCAGCCGAGACGATAATGGCATCGGCTTTCATCGATCAAAGAGGAAGAATGGAGTAATGATAGTATCGTAAAAACTCGTCAATCCCGTGAAATTTGTCCTCGAAGTTCTTAATTAGGGGAACGGAAATCCAGAGAACTTCTAACTACCTGAAAGACTGGATTCCTGCTTGCGCAGGAATGACAGAAAGCACCCCTTTCGAACTTTTTACGAATCCATGAATAACGGAATAGTGGAATAGAGGAAACATGGGGTAAGAAAGAGGAGCAAGTTGTAATTCCCTTTAAACCCATGATTCCAATATTCCACTCTTCCAGTATATCGGACTTTAAA
>CAYMTD010000262.1:0-4073 GCA_964393245.1 uncultured Syntrophaceae bacterium | reverse complement strand
CCATGAGGACATAACTTGTAGAACAGGCTACTACAACCTCCAGCAAGATCTTGCTCTTTCTATCCAGGTCACTCAGCATGCAGGAAGTGATTCAGACAGATGGTTGTTGCATGAGTTGGAGAGGGATTTCAGAAATTATTATGGGTTACCAGGTGATAGCTATGTGATTCGTGTTATTGATGGCAACACCATTATGGCTGCAGGTTCGGGAGGTTGGACATACCGTTGGCTAAGCGGTAACAAAGTAATTCACATTGAATACACAGACCTTCAGATGGAAAAAACTGAACCCCTCGAGGTGGTGAAAGCTTATATTGCTAAACATCCCTCCTCACTTCCATGGATGACCTCGACGGGATTAAGAACCCCCGAAAACAAGACTCTATGGATCAAGGATGAGTTGGAGCGAAGGCTCTGGCTTTGTGAGAAGTGGTTCTTGCATTTGCAGATGGGAAAGGCAGAACAGAATGAGACGTTTCAGACTGTCGTTAAGAACATGTTTGTCTTTTTAGATTATCGGGAGAAGTACTATGGGGTAAAGGCAAGGGATGAAAAGCAATTGCTTGACAACTATTTAATGAATAATGATGGCACATCGATCAAGAGCAAGCTCACAGAATACAAGACCTGGTGGAGTGTGAATAAGACGAAATCAATCAATCTCCCGTAATTCTTAGCATAGAGCAGAGGGCAGAGAGCGTAGGAAAGAGCATGCGGTGTCAGGTCTTGAATTGTGAATTAGGCCATTGATGCCGGTATGGGTTTGGTTATGGGAAGACCGTTAAGGATAGAATACGCCGGGGCTTTATATCACATTACCAGCCGGGGAAATGAGAGAAAGGAGATATTTCTTGGGGATGCGGATAGAGAAAAGTTTCTTGAAATACTTGAGGATTATTATGATCGTTATGGGATACTGATTCATAGTTATCTGTTGATGGATAATCACTTTTTATGTTGAGCTCAACATAACACATGATTGTCCAGAAGGCAGTAGACATGAATGATGCCCCCATACCTCTCATGGGCCGATTGCAGATAGAAAAGAAACTTCTCTCTATCTCGATCATTCCTGAAAAAGGCCTTTCTCTCGTTTTCACGAGAGGTCACATGATAAAAAGCCCCAGAATACTGAATGCGCAGCGGACGAGCCACTGAGACCTCGCTCCCTAATTTCTTAATTTGTCAAGAGTTGAGGCCTGACCCCTAGGCTTTAGTTGAGACCTGACCCCTAGGCTTTCCACCTTCGCCGTGTCCACTCTTAATGGGTCGCAGTATAATCCCATTTACCCAACATTCCATTATTCCATGATTCCGGTGTCCCAATATTCCTTCCTGTGTGTCTCCATAAATAATTGAAATTATGCAAGAGATTGGCAAAATTTGTCACAAAAATCAGAAGAAAACACCTCCCAATAATCAAATAAAGCTTAGAATTACGAAAAGTTATGATTAAATCACTTGGTGGCATATATTTTGCTCAAACTCCTTGCGGTAATGCACTCCTTCTGGTAATGCAATTTCCCGGGATAGGCTAGGAATCAAAGAGGAGTTATTGCGAAAATTGTTGAAATAGTAAACAACGTCCCCGACGACTTAGGGGCATTAAATAGCCGAAACGAGGTTATAAAAGATGTCTGCTCGACTAAACCTGAGATCAACCAGATGTAATTTTTGCAAAAGGAAGTGTCAGGGAGTTTTTTTGTTTAGCTGATGTAAACCTTTTTGATGGTAGTGAGTCTATATCATCAAAAAAGAAGGGAGGTGCAGTGGATGTGAGACGGTGAAAGTGAGAGGTAAGACGTGAGAGGTGAGACGTAAGACTAGAAAATCATGAGGAGGAAATTCTATGAAAAGAACATTTTGGGCTTTCACAATCAGCTTAGGAGTGTTGTTACTATGGTTAGCGCCGGCGTTTTCAGAAACACCTGGCGGAGAGAAGTATATGGAGCTTTATGATATGGAGAGGTTCAATGAAGTAGATGCCAACCATGACGGGGTCCTTGATAAGAAGGAGTTAAAGGCAAACCAGAAGTGGTTTGAGTATTACAAGGACACTAAGAGGTTCAAACATGCTGATACAAATGGCGATGGCGTGATAAGCCTTGAAGAGGCAAAGGCGCAGAAGCAGTGGGAAATACAGCATAGAGGCAAGATTAAAGACAGGCTTGAAGACATCCGTGACAAAAGGGAAGATGTTAGAGACAGGCGTGAAGATGTCCGTGACCGCAGGGAAGACGTTAGAGACAGGCGCGAGGATGTGCGCGATAGAAGGGAAGATATAAGAGACCGTAAGGAAGACAAGTGGGATGCTGCTCATAATCCTCCACCGGGAACCCCAGGCTATCGTAGAGATAAATTAGAAGACATCCGCGACCGCAGAGAAGACATACGTGATAGACAGGAAGACATCAGGGATAGACGTGAGGACATCAGAGACAGAGCAGAAGACATCCGAGACCGCAGAGAGGATATTAGAGATAGACGGGAAGATATTAGAGACAAAAGGCATAATCCCCCTCACAGGACCCATCCGCCAAGACACAAGGCCAAGAGGTAAGGAAGGCTTAGGCTTAGGCTAAGGTTAAGAAACAAGATTAGGTTAAGGCCGGGCGAAGATTCTCGGCCTTAACTTTACCTCTTGTTTCCATTGCCTTACCCCAATCTTGTAATACGTGGTGTGGGTTTAGGGTTTGTTCATAGTTCTAAGGATTCAGAGTTCCATCGGACAAGCAACCGGATAGTCTCCTGTGAAGCAGGCGTAACAGAAGTTTTCCTCTTCACCTTTCACGCATTTCTTCAGGCCATCTAAACTTAGATAATTTAGGCTGGTTGCATTTATAAACCTTCGAATCTCCTTCACACTGTGAGACGAGGCGATCAGCTCAGATTTCTTCGGGGTGTCGATCCCGAAGAAGCATGGGTAAGTGATAGGTGGAGAGCTGATCCTTACGTGAACTTCTTTGGCTCCTGCGTTTCTAAACATCCGATTGATCTTGCGGCTGGTGGTCGCCCTGACAATCGAGTCATCCACCGAGACAATTCGTTTCCCCAGCATCAGACCTTTCACAGGGTTTAGTTTGATTTTGACACCGAAGTGACGAATCCGCTCCTCAGGCTCGATAAAAGTCCTTCCTATATAATGGTTTCGGATCATTCCAAGTTCCAGGGGGATTTGAGACTCCTGGGCATAGCCAATCGTAGCCGGAAATCCCGAATCAGGAATCGGGACGGCCATATCGGCAGACGCCGGGGACTCCTTCGCCAGTTGAACCCCTAAGGATTTTCTGACCTCGTAGACATTTCGATGGAAGATAAAACTGTCAGGCCGGGCGAAGTAGATGAATTCGAAGATGCACTGATGAGGTTGAGCAGGCGGGAAGGGTTTAAGAGATTGAACGCCATTCCCGTTGACGAGAAGGATCTCTCCAGGTTCGATCTCCCTTATGAATTCAGCCCCGATGAGATCGAAAGCGCAGGTCTCAGACGCCACTACAGGTGAGCCTTTCAACTCGCCAAAGACGAGGGGCCTGAAGCCAAAGGGGTCTCGGGCAGCCACCATCTCCTTCTCGTTGAGGAAAAGCAAGGAGTAGGCTCCTTCCACCCTCCGAAGCGCCTGAATCGTCCTTTCTGTGAATGTCTTTTCCTTGGAACGGGCGATGAGGTGAACAATCACCTCCGTATCCATGTTTGACTGAAAGATCGACCCTTCGGACTCCAGTTCGCTTCTCATAAGAAAGGCATTGGTCAGGTTCCCATTGTGGGCGATCGCCATACCCCCTTTAGCATAGTCCACGACAAAAGGCTGGGCGTTCTTAAGTTCACTCGACCCTGCGGTGGAGTACCGGACATGGCCTATGGCATTCCTTCCAGAGAGCCTTTTCAAGGTATCGCGCGTGAAAACCTCGGAGACCAATCCCATCTGCCGGAAATGGTGGAGGTGTTTTCCGTCGGATGAGACGATGCCCGCGCTCTCCTGGCCCCGATGCTGAAGGGAGTAAAGGCCTAAATAGGTAATATTGGATGCCTCGGGATGATTATAGATTCCAAAGATGCCGCACATGACTTCCTCT
>CAYMTD010000261.1:0-4083 GCA_964393245.1 uncultured Syntrophaceae bacterium | reverse complement strand
CCACTTATCGGCAGATCCCCCTCTTTGAGTTTTGGATAAATTGAAGTAGATGCCGGACCTCGGGTATCCCGGAGATTTCATCCTCGCTCAGTTGTTTGATTGCTTTCTCCAGGGTCAAACCCAATCGGAAGATTGTGCGGTATGCCTTTTTCAGCGCCCTCAGCGTCTCCTCTGAAAAATGGTGGCGTTTGAGACCAACAAGATTGAGCCCGAAGAGCTTAGCCCGGCTTCCGGATGCCAACGTATAGGGAGGAATATCCAGACTAACCCCGGTGAGCCCGCTGAGAAAGGCATGGGTACCAATTTGACAGAACTGGTGAACGGCGGAGAGTCCGCCGATAATCGCATGGTCTTCAATCTGAATGTGTCCGGCTAACGTGGCTCCGTTCGCCATGACGACCTGATTTCCGATTTGGCAGTCATGGGCCACATGGGCGTAGGCCATAAAGTAGTTGTTATTTCCGATAATGGTCTTGCCCCCACCAGGCACTGTCCCTCGATGGATGGTCACAAACTCCCGAAAGATGTTTCGATCGCCGATCAGAAGGTAGGTCTTTTCTCCTTTGTAGGCGAAGGCCTGAGGAGCTTCCCCAATGGAAGAGAATTGAAAGATGTGGCATTGCTTCCCAATCCGTGTTCCCTCCCGGATGACCACATGGGGACCGATCCTTGTCCCCTCTCCGATGAAGACGTCCTTTTCGATGACAGAGTAAGGACCGATTTCAACGTCCCCGGCCATTTCAGCCTTTGGATCGACGATGGCAGTCGGATGAATCATTTCTCTTCTCCTAACATGGCCAAGAGGTCTCCTTCGGCAACCAGATTTCCATCGACCAAGACTTTTCCTTTGAATCCCCAGATGGACTGGCGATGGCGTGTGATCTCAAGTTCCATACGAAGTTGATCTCCTGGGATAACCGGCTTTCTGAAGCGGACATTGTCGATCCCTAAAAAGAAGACATTTTTCTTTCGATCTTCCTCTGGAAGTGAATTGAAGACCAAGACCCCAGCCGTTTGAGCCATGGCCTCCACGATGAGGACACCCGGCATGATTGGCCGGCCCGGGAAATGGCCTGGAAAGAAAGGCTCATTGTAAGTAACATTCTTGATCCCCACCACCCGCTTTCCTGGTTCGATTTCGACAATGCGGTCGACCAACAGAAAGGGATAGGCATGCGGCAGAATGGCCATGATCTCCTTGATCTCGATCATCTACTTTTCCTTTCTTTCTGAAGCGATTCTTTTTTCAAGTTCTTCAATGCGTTTCTCAATGTGGAGAAGGGTCTTTCTCATCTCCGGCAGTTTCGGAAAGAGCGAGACGACCCGAAGAAACTCACGGTGGGGCAGCGCCGGACTGCCAGTGTACCCCTGGTTAGGAGCCAGATCGTAAGGAACTCCGGACTGAGCACCGACCATGACATTGTCACCGATTTCGACATGATCCACGACTCCGACCTGCCCCGCTAAGATCACATTGCTCCCGATCTTGGTTGAACCCGAAATCCCCACCTGGGCGACAATAATCGAATCCTCCCCAATGACGACATTATGAGCAACCTGAACCAGGTTGTCAATCTTCACCCCTCTTCGGATCATTGTCTTTCCCAGGGCGGCCCGATCAATGGTTGTATTGGCCCCGATCTCCACATCGTCTTCGATCTCCACACTTCCCACCTGTGGAATCTTCACGTTCTTCCTCCCGTCTTTCACGTATCCGAACCCATCGCTCCCCACCACCACTCCACTGTGAAGGATGACCCGTTTTCCAATGACCGTTCTGGAGTAGATGGAGACATTGGGGTAGATGACAGATTGCTCGCCAATCGAGCAATCTTCACCGATCGAGACGCCAGGATAGAGGGTGACTCGATCCCCGATCTGACAGCGGTCTCCGACGTAAACGAAGGGATAGATGGTGAGGTCTCTACCTAATTGAGCCGTGGGGCTGATCCAGGCGTGGGGGTCAATCCCTTTGGGTTCGTAGGGGGAAGAGCAGAAGAGACTAACTACCTTCGCAAAGGCCAATTGAGGGTTGATCACACAGAGGAGAGGTTTCTCTGCCTGGGTGACTTCCGGAGAGACGATGATGGCTGAGGCCTCCGTCAGGGACATCTTCTGGAGATATTTCGGATGAGCGACGAAGGTGATCTGTCCGGCCTTGGCCTCATCGATTGAGGCGACGCCAACAATCTCAACCTCCCCGTCTCCGATAACCTTTCCGCCGACCCACTCCGCCAATTCCCTCAGTCGTTTTTTCATACTTTACTCCTGCTTCAGTACGGGTTCGATTCAATAGGTTTCGTTGTCAAATCCCAAATCCCAAATTACAAATCCCAAACCAATTCGAAATCCCATTCTCCAATGATCAAAAGAAGTCTTCTTTCGAATTTTGAATTTGGAGCATTGGAAACTATTTACAAATTGGTGCTTGGGACTTATTTCTTCTGTGCATTATAGGTCTTAATCACGCGATCGGTGAAGTCGATGGCTTTCGAGGAATAGAGGACAATGTTTTCGTTCTTCTCCAGGACAAGGGTATATCCCTCCTCCTCGCCTATCTTCTTAATCACCTTCTGAATGCCCTGGAGGATCGTTCGTTCCATCTCCATCCCTTTCTGTTGGATCTCTTTCTGATTATCCTCCAGCCACCTTTGATAATCCCGGACCTTGGTTTGGAACTCCTTCTCCTTGGCCGCGCGGGCCTCCGGTTTCATCATGGGAGCCTGTTTGTCAAGAGATTCCTTCATGGTTTGAAGTTCTTTCTGTCTCTCGGCAAAGAGTTTTTGAAGCTTCTCCATCTCTTTGCCGATCACTTTCTTGGCCTCGATACCGGCCTCGCATTCGTTCATGGCCCGCTGGATGTCGACACAGCCAACCTTTAACTCTCCAAAGGCCATTGATAGGGTGAACACGCTCTCAATGAGCAGGAAGACCCCCATCGTCATCCCAATATTTTTCCTATTCATCTTTATTCTCCTTTTTTGGTAAAAGCTCAAAGATCTCTAAAAAACCGTTCCGATCGTGAAGTCGAATACTTTCCGTTTTTCTCCTTTCTTGGGGCTGAGGTTGTATCCCAAATCAATATGGATGGGGCCCATGGGGGAAAACCATCGGATGCCTGCTCCGGCACCTGTTCTGAGCGGCGTGAGGTCGCTCCATTTATCAAACCCTTTCCCGACGTCTCCAAACAAGGCCCCCCTCAAGCCAATCTCCCGTGAGAGGGGAAAAAGGAGTTCCGCAGTGAAGACCACCATCTTTTCGGCCCCCAGAGGATCTTCATTGATGTCAATGGGGCCGGCCCTCCCGTATTCGAAACCTCTAACGGTATACAGCCCGCCGACAAAGAACTTTTCATAGATTGGCGTCTCTTTGCCTCCATAAGGTTCAATCATCCCAACTTTTCCACGAAGGTTTAAAACTGTGCTGAGGGGAAGCGGAAAGAACCAACTGGTTTCCAACAATCCTTTTACAAAGGTGTTGTCCCCTCCTAAGATCCCTCCCGCATTCTGAACTAAAAGGCTGTGGCGGCCTCCACGGGTAGGTACATAGAAATCGTCTCGCGTGTCCATGGAAACGGTGAAGGAGAGAGCACTGGTGGTCTTCTTCCCTTCCTGTTCTTTGATAAATGTGGAAGCCTCCTCCTGCACATCATATACATTCACATTCTCCAATTTGTACAACGCATCAAGACGGATCCTCTTGGTCAACTTTTTCCCGAGGCGAAGATCCCCTCCAAGAACCTTGTAAGAATAGGTATCGAAGTACCCCACCTGCTCGCGATAAAGGTCGAAGCCAGCCGAATAAGGATATCCCAGGAAATAAGGATCAGTAAAGCTCGCCTTGAAATTGTTCGACTCCGTTCCCAACTGGAACCTGAGCAATCCTTGGTAGCCCATGCCGAAGAGGTTCGCCTCTGAGAGCGAGGCCGAGCCCACCACCTTTGCGATGCTGCTATAGCCGACCCCAAAACTGAGCGCCCCGGTGGGAGCCTCTTCCACCTTGATATCGAGGTTAATCTTTTCATCGTTGCTCCCCCGGCTGGTAGTGAATCCCACCTCCTTGAAATACCCTGTCCTCCTGAGC
>CAYMTD010000260.1:0-4086 GCA_964393245.1 uncultured Syntrophaceae bacterium | reverse complement strand
TGGCAGAGGCATTGATCAAAGCTCCTGGAGGAGGGGCAATCGCCATCTGGACCTCATCGGGATTGACAGAGCCTGATCGGCAGGCAGTGATGAACAAAGAATTGATCAAGCTTCTTTTTGGCAGGGAGTCCTTAACCTTGGGGGAGGCGACAGCGAGAGCCAAGGCTGCAACAGAAGACCAAGATATCCGCAAGACCTGGATCCTGTTTGGAGATCCAAGCACAAAGCTCCGGCCATAGGCTGGAGGAGCAGTCCCCCGGACTTCAAGGTTGCAGGGTCGAGCCTCCGGGTCTTAAGGATCAGCCCTTTGGGTCTTAAGGCAGGAGGACCGAAAGAACTGTTATTGTGCTTTAAACTTTCCCTTGACATCTCCTTTGTGCATCAAGTAATATGTTAACCAAAAGCATATTTGGAGGCATCAATGCGCACTACGTTGGCCATAAATGAAGACCTGTTGAACGAGGTCAAATTGTTGTCTGGGGCAAAGACAAAGAAGGATGCAGTGGAAAAGGCGTTGGTGGATTTTATAAGAAAAAAGAAGGCAAAGAAATTACTCCAACTTGAAGGAAAGGTCGAACTTTCTTTTACGCCTAAGGAACTTCTGGAGAGAAGGAGAAAAGATGTTCCTCGTCGATAGTTCCGTGTGGATTGAGTACCTGCGTCCAAAAGGGTCTCGGAAGGTTAAAGAGCGGGTTAGAACAATCCTTCAGAAAGAGGAGATGGTTTCGTGTGGGATCATCGTGGTCGAGATATTGAGGGGGGCGAAAAATGAAAGAGACTTTGAATCTCTCATAGACTCATTGATGTCGCTTCCGCAGATTCCATTGGACGACACGGTGATTGAGAGAGCATCGAGGTGGGGGTTTTTGTTGGATAGAAAAGGAAGAGTTGTTTCTACCACCGACCTGATCATAGCCTCAGCAGCTTATAAGAAGGCTCGCCTGCTACACTCAGACAGGGATTTTGATACAATCGCCTCCGCAGTGGATCTGGAACAGGAGAGGATTTGAGAAAAGATTCTTGATGTGAATAGAGAGATTGCAGGCAAGGCTGCCCAGTTGATTCGTGAATTCAAGGGGAAGGGAGTGACGCTTGATATTCCCGAGGCGGTCATAGCCAGTACCTGCATTTTGGATGACTTAGTCCTTGTGACTTACAACAGGAAGCATTACCCGATCTCAGAATTGGAATTTTACCCTTTCACGATCAAGTCCTAGTGGAAACGGTCAAATCTTTAGTATGGAATCATGAAATATTGTTCTGAGTGAACAGATGATTCAAACCCAATCATCCATCATTCCAACATTCCATTATTCCGACTATAAGAGGAATTTTGTATTATCATTGTTATGACCCAGCCTCCGGAACTCATGACTCATCAGTTATCAGGTAGTGAAATCCTTCCTGAACTTGTGAAGGAGGTTCTTGGGAAGGGAGGTGATTGCCGTCTGAAGGTTAAAGGGTTTAGCATGTCTCCTTTTATAAAAGACAGTGACGTGGTCACGATCTCGCCTGTGTATGACGCTTCACCTGGATTCGGAGATGTCATCGCTTTTGTTCATCCAAAGGCCGATAAATTTTTCATTCATAGAGTGGTTCGGAAAATTGGGGGGGCTTACCTTGTAAAAGGAGAGAATTCCCTTGAGCCGGATGGCCTGATTGAAAGAAAGGATATCCTTGGCATAATAACGAGAGTTGAAAGGGATGGGAAAAAGGTATTCTTCGGTCTGGGTCCGGAACGATTTCTGATTGCATTGCTTACCCGAACAAATCTTCTTTTCCCCATCCTGCGCCCTGCATGGAGAATGTTTCGTCCCATAGCTCGAATGTTTTTCCAATGAAAGGATGAGGGGTGTAAAACTATAGTATAGATGACCGCATCCTTCAGGTTGCGTATTGATATAAGCGTTCAGACTTGCGCAGGCTGAAGCCTCCGACTACGGCTTGCGAGTACAAAGAATCTCTTCTCCGGATTGGTAGCGAATTGATCAAAAGCTTTTTAAAATACTTTAAGCAAGGGCTTAGCCGCACTCTCTCGCAAGATCGGGTCGGTGGCACGAGTGAATCTGTGCGGGTAAGAGCCGGTCTGAAAAATCTTCGTCCTTTTGTCAGCGGGCACTGGCGCAAGGGACTCCTGGGTAGTCTTCTCATTCTCTTGACCTCCTTATTAGCTTTTCCCCAGCCTCTGATCACCCGCTACCTCATTGACCACGTCATCCTCAGCCGGGAACTGGCTCTCTTGGCTGGAACGATTCTTCTTCTCGCTGGCGTCACGCTAACGGAAAAACTACTGAATGTGTTCCAGCAGTTCTATTTCACTCGTTTTGAACAGGAAGTCATTTTAGACATCCAGCAGTCTCTCCTTGATCATGTCCTTCGACTTCCGAAGTCCTTTTTCGACGCAAACCAGACCGGATATCTGATGTCACGCTTGTCGTCTGACGTCCAGGGGCTCCGCTGGTTTTTTTCGAGCACGATCGTTTATATATTTAGTAATTGTCTGCGATTTATGGGGGGGATTGCGTTTCTCATCTATCTTGAATGGAGACTTGCCATTGGTGTTCTGGTTATCCTGCCGGTACTTCTATTTTTTATCCGATACTTTTCAAAAAAGATTCATGTCCTGAGTCGTCAAAGCATGGAGCAATATGCTAAGGTTTCGGGTCAATTCCAAGAGTCACTCTCCTCGGTTTCTTTAATTAAGTCGTTCTCATCTGAAATACGAACGGTTGGACATCTGATTTCAGAATTAAAGAAGTCATTTCGAATCTCACTCGAGCAATCCACGGTAGGCTCTGTTGCCCATTTGATCATTTCTTCAACACCGGGAATTGCCCGTGTCTTCGTCCTGGCGCTGGGAGCCTATTGGGTGATTAAGGAAGAATGGACCTTAGGCTCTTTATTTGCCTTTCAGGCTTATTTGGGGTATGTCTTCAGCCCAGCCCAGTATCTGGCAACGGCTAATCTTGAACTCCAGGACGCCCGCGCATCGCTGGAGCGAGTCTCAGCACTCTTTGATATTGTTCCAGAAGAAAATGTGGGAAAGGGCAGAGCGATTGAAAAATTGAGAGGGGAGATCGAATTCAGGAATGTCTCATTCTCTTATGACTCTCGTGAACCGGTACTAAAGAATATTTCGTTCCATGTCCGACCCGGAGAGAGAGTGGCGATTGTAGGTCCAAGTGGCGTGGGGAAGACGACCCTGCTGAGCCTCATTCTTCGCTTCTACAAACCGATATCAGGCGAGATCTACTTTGATGGAGAAGCGGCTTCAGAGTTTGAGGTGAACGCTTTGCGCCAGAGGATCGGATATGTTTCCCAGAATTCCCTTCTTCTCTCCGGAACGATCATGGAGAACCTTCGCTACGGAAATCCGAATGGGAACGAAGATAAAGTTTTTCGGGCGGCTCGAATAGCGGGTATTCATGACTTTATTTGTTCACTTCCAAAAGGCTATGAATCAGAGGTCGGCGAAAATGGGGTCAACTTATCAGAGGGACAGAGGCAGCGGCTCTCCTTAGCTCGTGCCTTAGTTAAAGAACCGGACATATTCATTTTGGACGAGCCTGCTTCTGCTCTGGACAGTCTGACGGAAAAATTGATCTTTCAGTCCCTCCCCGACTTTATCCACGATAAGACACTTTTTGTCGTCGCTCACCGAATTTCGACGATCAAGAATTCGGACCATATCCTCTTGCTGAATGAGAATCGTCTGGTCGGAATTGGAACGCACGAATCCCTCTTGGAAACGAATGAGACCTACCGTTCTTTGGTGAGGTACCAACAGAGCGTTGGTAAATGAAGGTTGATGGTCTAACGGTGACGATGAAGATGCCCGTATCCTTATTCGGTTCCGTCGTTCGGCTTAAGAACCTGACGTAACCGCTACCCCTTACCGAAACGCCTCCCTGCCGGTAGGCAGGGGCCTCGTAACCGCGCAGCCTGCAGCCGATTTCTACTGTGTTTTCGCCGAGAGATTGAAATCGTATTTGAAGAAATCGGCGGTTGTTCTTAATTGCGTCTTAACTTCCTGGGCGGGTCCTGTTCCTTCTTTAAAACATTCCAGAAAGGTTTCGCTCCCCGTTC